>PXTV01000233.1 GCA_003022985.1 Bacteroidetes bacterium SW_11_45_7
AGAGAAAACAAATGGTGAAGATGCTCAACCACAGGAAAATGTGGAAGAGAGTAAAGAAGAGTCGCAATAACCTTTTATTCTCCACCGTTTGAAAGAGCAAGGCGGGATGAGCTCTTTTATACAAAGAAGGTTATCCCGCTTTTCTTGATTTTTTGTACCTTAATAATGAACAATAAATTGCATTTGCAAAATGGCTCATCATCAACAACAAAATAAAAACCAACAGGACGAACAATATCAAACTGATCAAAGCCAGCAGGATGAGAATCAGATGAACATTGAGCTCTCTGAAGAAATGGCCGAGGGCACTTATTCCAACTTAGCAATCATTACTCATTCCAATGCTGAGTTTGTATTCGATTTTATCCGTGTAATGCCCGGCCTTCCCAAGGCCAAAGTAAAATCGCGGATTATGATGAATCCCGAACATGCCAAACGGCTATACAAAGCTCTTGGCGACAATATTGAGAAGTTCGAGGCGCAAAATGGCAAGATCAAAGACAGTGAGGCTAAAGAGCAGGGTATTCCTATGAATTTCGGGGGGCCTACAGCTCAAGCTTAACGTAGGTTTATACTGTTTCCTCACATAGCTTAATGAATTTGCACGCATTTTTGCATATTCCCCATCAAATTCCGAATTTCGAAACATCAAAAGTAGCTTATTTTATTATTCAATCTTGAAAATGTAAACAATCTTATGAATCCATTTAAGAATTTATTTGTACAATGCATTGCTGTTGCCGCTTCAGCAATGATTTTGGCTGGTTGTTCCGGTCAAAATGGCGGAGAAAGTGAAACTGACTCTGAAGGCATGGAACAGGAACAACAAGCTCAGGATGGCCAGCAACAAAGTGGTCAGCAACAAGGTGGCCAGCAAGGTCAGGATAGCCCAATGTCCGGTATGCAACAGCAACAAAACGTTGATATTGATGTTTCCGAGGAAGAACTCAAGAAGTTTGCTCAGGTTGCTCAAAAAGTGCAAGCCGTTCAACAGGGTGCGCAGCAGGAAATGATCGATTCGGTTGAAAGTACCGGTTTAACTTTGGATGAGTACAATAAAATTGCCAGCCAACAGCGCGGACAAGGCCCGGGTGGTGCCGGTGGCAGTGGCGGTGGAGACGGTTCTGATGTATCAGATGAAAAAAAGGCACAATTTGAAGAAGCCAACCAGAAAATCAGCGACATGCAATCGGGTGTTCGCGATCAAGTCAATCAAACGATTGAAGATGCAGGCATGGACCCTGAACGCTTCCAAAAAATTGGTAGGGCATTGCGAAGCGACAAGGAATTGCAAAAACGCTTCCAGCAAATCCGCCAACAGCAAGGCGGTGGTCCCGGTGGTGGCATGAGGCGCCAAGGTGGTGGTGGCGGTCTTGAGCCGGCAAGGGATTTTTATTGGTATGCATTCGTTCATGAGAACTAATAGCAATCTTTATTTAGCCACCCTTGATTGCTGTTGGTTGTGATTCATACCTGGCATGCTTCCTGTACGATAATATAATTGATAAGGAACCAGTTAGAAGAATATTTACAGCAGGAAGAGGGTCATTTACTTCTGTTCGTTACGGAATATCCATGTATTTATGAATCTGAAGGGAGATTTTCCATTTGGGAAATTTCTTGGCATATTGAACAATTGAAGGCATGACTTGATCAAAACGGGAGTACTCAGGCTGAAGAAATAATTGGCAGTTAGGGCTCACCTTGGCAGCATAAGTTTCCGCCCATTTGAAGTCGCTCTTGTTGTAAATCACCACTTTCAGTTCATTGGCAAGTGGCCGGATCTCCTCAAGCGGATATTTAAATTTCTTGGGCGATAAGCAAATCCAGTCCCATTGGCCCGTAACGGGATGAGCGCCTGAGGTTTCGATATGCGTACGGAACCCTTGCTTTTGAAGCGCATTTGTTAATGGGTTCAGGTTGTACATCAACGGTTCACCACCTGTGATAACTGCTAAACGACAGGGATGCTGACTGGCTTGGGCAACTATGTCGTCAACATGAAGGATGGGGTGTTGCGAGGCATCCCAGGATTCTTTGACATCGCACCACACACAACCCACATCACATCCACCAAGACGGACAAAGTAAGCAGCCTCACCTTGGTAAACGCCCTCGCCCTGTATAGTCGCAAATTGCTCCATTAGGGGAAGTGCGAGGCCTGTCTGAATGGCCTCATTCTGCTCAGAAAGAAGTGTATCAGTATGGTTGGTTGTGGTTTTGATATTTGATCCGTTAGGGGGTGGTTTAAATCAAATGGATATCTAGATAAGCTCTGCTACTTTTGATTGTAGCATAACAATCAAAATCAAATTGTCAATAGATGAATAACATGAATCCTATTATTTAAGAGTCCCGCTCTTTTGCTGCTTTTACTGTGTTCATCAACAATGACGTAACTGTCATGGGGCCCACACCGCCAGGAACCGGAGAAATGTAACTGCACTTTTCCGCCACCTCATCGAACTTCACATCCCCTTTTAACCGATAACCGCGCTTCGCAGTTTCATCAGTGACGCGGGTTGTTCCTACATCTACCACCACGGCCCCTTCTTTGACCATATCCGGTGTAATCGATTCGGGCCTGCCCATAGCTGCAATCAGGATATCCGCCTCACGTGCCTTTTCTTTCATATTTGGCGTACGGCTGTGACAAATTGTAACTGTCGAGTTGCCGGGATAGCCTTTGCGGGACAACAGAATACTCAGCGGACGCCCAACGATGTTTGAACGGCCCAACACCACACAGTATTTTCCTTCAGTTGGGATATTGTAGCGCTCCAGCATTGTCAGTATGCCGTTAGGAGTAGCTGATACAAAACTTTCCATGCCGAGCGCCATTTTTCCCACATTCACCGGGTGAAAACCATCCACATCCTTGCCAGGATCGATTGCGTTGATCACCTTCTCCTCCGCTATTTGCCGGGGGAGCGGAAGCTGGACGATAAAGCCATCCACATCTTGATTATGGTTCAACTCATCAACCTTTGCCAATAATTCATCCTGGGAAACGTTGCTCTCGTATTCGACAAGTGAAGATTGAACGCCCACTTTCTCACATGCCTTCATTTTCATATTCACGTACGTCTGGCTGGCTGCATC
>PXTV01000234.1:0-851 GCA_003022985.1 Bacteroidetes bacterium SW_11_45_7
AATGGTGCCACAACACAGGACGTCAGCGGCCTAACGGCCGGCACCTACAGTGTGACAGTCACGGATGACAACGGCTGCAATGACAGTCTCACGGCCACGCTCAACGAGCCCGATCCTGTTCAGTTGTCGAGCACATTATCGCAATACGCAGGCGGCTGGAATGTCTCCTGTAACGGGGCGAATGACGGCTCCATCGATCTCTCGGTAACAGGTGGCACACAACCCTATTCCTACAACTGGAGCACAGGCGCTACAAGCCAGGACGTCAGCGGCCTGACTGCCGGCAGCTACAGTGTCACAGTCACGGATGCTAACAACTGCAGCGACAGTCTGACGGCTACGCTCAATGAACCCGATTCGCTACAGTTGTCGAGTACACTCTCCCAATATGCAGGCGGATGGAATGTTTCCTGCAACGGAGCAAATGATGGCTCCATCGATCTGACAGTATCCGGGGGATCAACACCTTATGATTACAGTTGGTCCAACGGCAATCAAACCGAGGATTTGACCAATGTTGGCTCGGGAACTTATACGGTTACAGTGACTGACGATAGTAATTGCATTGCCACAAAATTGGAAACCATCGATGAGCCCTCAGCGATTAATGTAACGGCAAATGCTATTAATGATGCCACATGCGGGAATCAAAATGGCTCTGCAACGGCATCCGCTTCTGGTGGTACTGGTGCTTTTTCCTATACTTGGAGTAACAATATTAGTGGGCCAACGGTTAACAATCTCAATGGTGGAACCTACCAGGTCACTGTTACTGACGGCAATGGATGTACTGCCACAAGTGCAGCTATTGTTGAAAGCACACCGGACGTAGATCTGTCCTACAACAATAT
>PXTV01000234.1:859-3565 GCA_003022985.1 Bacteroidetes bacterium SW_11_45_7
CGGCAGGAAATTATGTCGTTACCCTCACGGACAACAATAATTGCACGGAAATCGATACCGTTCAAATTCAAGGGAGCGATTCGCTTACGGTTTCATCGGGTACCAAACCGGACACATCAGGTCAGGGGCAAGGAACAGCTTTTGTCGATGTGCAAGGGGGCACCGCTCCTTATTCTTACAACTGGAGTAACGGAATGGCTGGCGATACGATAACAGGTCTCAGTACGGGCGCCTACGAGGTAACAATTACCGATGCAAACAATTGCAGTAAAACAGAAACGGTACAAGTGGGCGTTGTTGGAATAGCTGAACAAGAAGAGAAGACAAGCGTTGCTGTTTATCCGAATCCCACCACAGGTCAATTCAAAGTTGTGCTCAATGGGGAGCGAACAAGAGATTACTCGGTCAATATTTACAACACAATAGGTGAACGGGTTTATTCCAGAACAAACGTAAAGCTGAATCAACAAGAATCATTGAAGATCGATCTTTCAGATCGTGCTGCGGGCATTTATTTACTAAAGCTGACGGATGAAGAAGCAGCCGTCACGAAACGTATAATCGTTCAAGGGCATTAAGGAATGAAACTGCCATTTAAGTTTCACCGAGTGTCTTTTAGCAAATAAACTATGCTCTTTACCGGAAACCACAAGCCAGGTTTATGTCATTTCCCTATCGCATAATCAATTCTGTCATTTTTCTTGTGCTCGTCTCTTTTTCCGTTACAGCCCAGCAGCAGGAAAAGTGCGGTACTATGAGAATGGATAGCATCAGGCGTGCACAGCATCCCAATGCACCATCCTTACAGGACTTTGAAAATTGGCTTCAGGATGAGATCGAGCAATACAAGCAGAAAAGTGCCACAGCTAAGCAACAGGTGATCACCATCCCCGTTGTTGTTCATGTTGTACACGATGGCGATCCTGTTGGCCAGAACGAAAACCTCTCGCAAGCCCAGGTCAACTCCCAGATCGAAATATTAAATGAGGACTTTCGCAGGCTCAATTCCGATACTACGGATACACCAGCGAACTTTCAACCTGTAGCGGCTGATATTGAAATCGAGTTTTGCCTGGCCCGGGTTGATCCGCAGGGCAATGTGCTAAACGAACCGGGGATTGATCGCTATAGTGGCGGGCAATCGACCTGGAGTCAAAACGATATCGATAATACACTCAAGCCCAATACCATTTGGGACCCGAATCGTTACTTCAATATCTGGACTGTCGATTTTGGCAATAGCGGTTTATTGGGCTATGCCCAATTTCCCGAGGCATCCGGCTTACAAGGTATGCCCAGCGGTTCGCAGAATGCCCAAACGGATGGTGTAGTTGTACGTCATACAGCATTTGGCCGTGTGGGTAACGTAAATGCTCCCGCTGACAAAGGTCGTACAGCAACCCACGAAGTTGGCCACTGGTTAGGGTTGCAGCACATTTGGGGAGACGGTGACTGTAGCCAGGATGACTTTTGCAATGATACCCCGGATGCAGATGCTTCTACGAGTGGATGCCCGAACAGCCAAAGTTCATGCGGTTCAGTTGATATGATTGAAAACTACATGGATTATACCGATGACGCCTGCATGAACATGTTTACAGCTGATCAAAAGTCACGCATGCGTACAGTCATGAACAACAGCCCGCGCAGGGTCGATCTTCTTTCATCAAATGTTTGCCGGGTATTGGATAAGGAATACGTCAGCGGCCAGGTTGTGGATTCCGCTACAGGCACGGGCATTCCTAATGCTCAGGTTTTGATTAGTAGCATGGCTTCTTTGCAGATTCGGTGTTTGAGGGGACTTATGATATCTACGCAGGAAAGTGGGGCTATGTGACGAATCAGGTAGCAAATATTAACCTGCAGGATGATACTTCAGGTATTGTGATCGAATTGGCAGAAGGCTATTACGATGATTTCATTTTCGATTTCAACTGGTCCGTTAACTCGACAGCAAGCACAGGGATCTGGGAAAAAGGTGATCCAATAGGAACCTTCTATAACAGCGCCCCTTCGAATCCCGAAGACGATATTCAGACGGATTACGGTAAAGAAGCCTGTGTGACCGGTAACGGTGGCGGCAATGTCGGTGATGATGACATCGATGATGGCGTTACCACATTAACCTCACCTGTTTTCGATTTGAGTAATTATAATAATCCGGAGATCAGCTACCATCGCTGGTTTTTTAATGACGCAGGAGGTTCACCCCCTAACGACTCGCTTGAAGTCAGCATCTCAAATGGTAACACAACTGTTACCGTTGAAACGATCGATGCCGACTCAGTATTAGGGCAATGGCGTTTCAATGAGTTCCGTGTTAGTGACTACATCAATCCTACAGCTAACATGCAGATCATCTATGAGGCCAATGATGATCCGGCAGATGGGCATCTTGTTGAGGCGGCTGTTGATGTGTTTCAAGTAACGGATTCGGTGGCGACAAATACAGCTCCGGTAGCCGGGTTAAATGCCAATCCCAAGACCGTATGCAGAGGTGATACAGTCAACTTCTTCGATAGTAGCACCAATGGGCCAACAAGTTGGGACTGGAGTTTTCCGGGAGGCACGCCATCCTCGTCTAATGCTGAAGCCCCTCAAGTGGTCTACACCTCTGCCGGTACTTATGACGTTACCTTAATTGCCACCAATAGCTATGGATCAGACACGATCACGAAAAACTCCTTTATCACTGTCGACACTATG
>PXTV01000235.1 GCA_003022985.1 Bacteroidetes bacterium SW_11_45_7
GAGCGGCTCGAAAGGTGATAGCAGCTTTAATGAGGTTGCTGTAAAGTGTTGCCTTGCCGGAGGAGAAATGCTTCCGGGCAAAAATGATCATGGCATTGTAAAACATGCGCACATAATTCAAACTGCCCTTTTTGGTGCTTTCCCCTTTATAATGGATAATGCGTGTGCCGGGGAAATAATAGTTTTTGTACCCGGCTTGCTGAATCCGGTAAGACAGGTCGATATCTTCCCCGTACATAAAATACGTTTCATCTAAACTGCCAACTTCCTCGAGCACCTTCCTGCGAATGAGCATGAAGGCCCCGGCAAGCACTTCCACTTCCTGGGTTGTATCATTGTCAAGATAACCGAGATGATAACGACTAAACACACGCGAGTGAGGAAATAAGGCTGAAAGACCGAAGATTTTGTAAAACGAAACAGCCGGGGTTGGAAAAGCACGTTTGGATTCAGGTAAGAAATTGCCCCTTCCGTCCAGCATCTTGACACCCAGTGCACCGGCATCAGGATGATCATCCATAAAGGCTAAGGTCTTCTCAAAGGTGTCTTCTTCCACAACCGTGTCTGGATTTAGAAGGAGGACGTATTCCCCTTTTGAGGCCTTTATTCCCTGGTTGTTAGCACTGGCAAAGCCCCGGTTTGTCCTGTTGGCAATCAGCTGGACTTCTGGGAATTTTTGCTGAACGATCTCTTGTGAGCCATCCGATGAGCAATTGTCTACAACAATGACTTCAGCATTGATCGTCTTAGTAGCATTACGTACCGAATGAAGCGCTTGCTCAAGGAAATATTTAACGTTATAATTGACGATGATGATGGAAAGACGTACCATGCTGAAAACCTGACCGCCTTAAGGTTTGGCAACAAATGTACTCGAAAATCAACGATGGATATGGAAAAAATGCCGAAAATATACCGGTAGCGCACTATTGGGGATGCGCATAAGAGTGTTAATCTTCAGAAAACTGAACGAGCATGCGCCTGTAGGCAGAAAATAGCTTCGATTTTGAAACGAAGCCAACATAACCCCCACCTGCATCGATAACAGGTAAATTCCAGGCACCCGTCTCATCGAATTTCCGAATAACGGACTCCATCGTCTCGTTCTGGAAAATATAAGAGGGGGGTGCATTCATGAAATCACGCACATAAAGCTGATTGTACATTTCCTGGTTGAACATAACCGAACGTAGATCGTTGAGAAGTACCACGCCAATAAGTTTGTTCTTTTCCGTAACGACAGGGTATATATTCCGCTTTGATTTGGCAACAGCATTTTTCAGGAGTTCACCTAAAGAATCATCCGGTGAAACAGCAATCAGATCTTTTTCAATTACTTTGTTAAGATCGAGAAGGGTAAGAACGGCTTTGTCTTTATGATGGGTGATTAGCTCACCTTTATCCGCAAGGCGCCTGGTAAAGATGGAATGAGGCTCAAAATAAATAATAAACACATAAGACAATGTAGAAACAATCATGAGCGGTACAATTAGCCCGTAGCCACCTGTCAGTTCAGCAATAAGAAAGATCGCGGTTAGTGGGGCATGAAATATGGAGCTCATGGCCCCGGCCATGCCCACCAGCATGTAATTCGTTTCAGAAAGCTCAACCGGCATGCCAATGTAATTCAATAATCTTGCAAAAAAGAAGCCACCAATACCGCCCAGGAAAAGAGAAGGAGCAAAAAAGCCGCCAATACCGCCACTTGTCAATGTCAATGAAACCGCAAACGCTTTGAGAAGAATGATAGCAGCTAAAGGGCTCAATGGTCCTGAAATCGTAGAAGAAGCTGTTATTTAACATTGCTGTAGGGTTACCCGCCAGGATGTTTTCTATAGCTTCATATCCCTCACCATAGAGAGGAGGGAACAAAAAGATAAGCAAGCCAAGGAGTAATACACCTGTTGAAATCCGTGCATAGGTATTTTGAAAACGTTGGCTCAGTGTATCAATCAGTTTATCAACCCTGATGAAGTAAAATGAGACGAGTCCAATGAAGAGGCCAAATAAGATAAAGAAAGGTATATCACCTATTGCAAATGGGTCTTGCATGGAGAAGTTGAAAATAAATTCCTCACCTGTTAGAGCTTTGCCTACTATAAAGCCTGTAACAGATGATACCAGCAGGGGAATAAGGGAAGCCATTGTCAGATCCAGCATCAGAATTTCCATGGCAAATATGACACCGGCTATTGGAGCGTGAAAGAAGCCCGCAAGAGCTGAAGCAACACCACAGCCCAGGAGAAGCATTCTTGTACGATAGGAAAGATGCAGCAAACGGGCTAAATTGGAGCCTAAGCCGGAGCCGCTCATAACAAGTGTAGCCTCCATGCCCACCGAGCCACCAAACCCTACTGTCAATAAGCTGCCTAAAGTAAAAAATGAAGTATCCTTAAGGGTGACAATACTGCTTTTTTTGGATATAGCATACAGGACATTCGTAATCCCGTGAGCAAATTCATCCCTGTAAAGGAATTTTATGAGAAGCACTGTAAGAACAACCCCAATAATGGGATAAAGAAAATAAAGAACACTTTGAAAGCGTATGTCGAGATCAATAGTAAGAAAACTATGCAAATAATGAATGGCGCCATTAAGTAAAACAGCAATGAGCCCTCCAATTAACCCGATAAACAGACTGAGAATTAATATGAAGTTTCTCTTGCTAATGTGCTTAATGCGCCATATAAGGAATGATTTGAGAAGGTTTCTGAAAAACATGACGCTGCAAAGGAAAGGTGCTTCATTGAAAGAAGCAACATAAAATATATACCTATTCTTATCGGAAATGAAATGGAGAATAAGGAAATTGATGCCAAACTTGATAAGGGTAATGAGGAGTGATGGATAACATATTAAAATAGTGCGAACAAAGCCCTGACTACTTCTTAAAGAGACCTGTTAATACTTACGTACGGGAATTGGAATGAATATGGTAGAAGCTAAAGCAATAGTGAAAAATCACTTACATTCGCAAAGGAACTTCTTGCAATATGAAAGCGATCGTCCCCGTGGCGGGTGCAGGTACAAGACTGCGTCCTCACAGGTAAGCCCATTCTTAGCTTCATCATAGAAGAATTAGTGGATGCAGGGATAGAAGAATTCGTCTTTGTTATTGGTTATTTGGGCGAGAAGGTTGAAGATTTTGTTGAAACGCGCTATCCAAATATCAAAGCCCACTTTGTCGTTCAGAACGATCGAAAAGGACTTGGCCATGCTATCTGGCTAACCCGTGATGTAGTAGAAGAAAACGAAGACATCCTTATCGTTCTTGGCGATACAATTGTCATGGCCGATATAGCTTCAGTTATAGATAGCCCAACATCCTGTATAGGACTCAAAAAGGTTGAGGAGCCGCGCAATTTTGGTGTTGCTGAATTAAATGATAAGAATCAAATCACAAAAGTGGTTGAAAAGCCCAAAATTCCCATATCGAATATGGCTATGGTGGGGCTTTACAAGATCAAAGAAACCAAGACACTTTACGATGTACTAACCTATAATATTGAAAACGACATCCAAACTCCTAACGAGTTTCATCTTACGGATGCCATGATGGGAATGATAGACCAAGGAGTGACTTTTACGGGCTTCAAAGTGACCAATTGGTATGATTGCGGTCAATCCGATATCCTTCTGCAAACCAACGCCACATTGCTTAAGATGACCAGCTATGCCTCGCAGGATCTACCGATGTACGAAAACACGATCATCATCCATCCCGTTTATATAGGTACTGGTACGCAAATTAAGAATTCGATCGTAGGGCCTAATGTAACAATCGGGGAACAATCGAAAATCAATTACTCGATCATCAAAGACTCTATTATCGGGAACTATACCCATCTTCGGGAAGTGATGCTTCATCAATCCGTCCTGGGCAGCGATGCTGCTATAGCCGGTGTCAGCCAAAGCTTAAATATTGGCGATAATACGGAGATCGACCTAAGTGGGAAAACCCCGTGACAATACTAAATATCAATCATAACCAAAAAACAATTTACTTGATCCCCTACACCATGAACGGATTTAGGTATGTTGTTTGGGCATAGCCCCTTTTGCATTATTTTAGCCTAAAACACAAAATGTTATGACACTAACAGAACGGATCAACGAAGACCTCAAAAAAGCCATGAGGGAAAAGGATCAGGTTGCCATGCGGGCGTTACGATCCATTAAAACTGCCATCCTGAATGCTGAACGCGAAAAAGGTGCAGGTGGCGAAGTGACTGATGATCAGGTTATCCAAATTCTCAATAAGGAGATTAAACAACGGAAAGAATCAATCGAGTACTACGAGAACCAGGAGCGAGACGATCAGGCTCAAAGCGAAAAAGATGAAGTTGCCGTGATTGAGCACTATCTTCCTGCTTCCTTGAGTGAGGAAGAGTTGAGCAAGGAAATAGATGCCATCATTGAAGATACTGGCGCTTCAGGCATGAAAGATATGGGGTCAGTAATGGGCGTGGCTACCAAAAAACTGGCTGGAAAAGCCGATAATAAAGCCATCTCGGATATGGTTAAGCAAAAATTGGGCGGGTAATGCTCATATTGATAATTGTTGCTCTCTTTTGATCTTTAAAAGCCGGTCATGATCATAGATATAGCATTTGCCATCATTGT
>PXTV01000236.1 GCA_003022985.1 Bacteroidetes bacterium SW_11_45_7
GAGCCCGAGAAGATGAAGTGGGACGAAGCGCAGACATTTCCTGTCGATGTTTTCAAGAAGATGGGCGAGCAAGGGCTGATGGGTATTTTAGTGCCCGAAGAATACGGTGGCTCCGGCTTTGGCTACCTCGAATATGTGACAGCTATCGCTGAAATGTCGAAGATTGACGGCTCCATCGGCTTGTCGATGGCAGCACATAATTCGCTCTGCACAGGCCACATTCTTCAGTTTGGAAATGAAGAGCAAAAAAAGAAATACCTGCCCAAATTGGCTTCGGGCGAATGGATAGGCGCTTGGGGGCTTACGGAACCCAACACAGGGTCAGATGCTATGAACATGAAATGCACTGCTGAAGAAGATGGTGAGTATTGGGTTATCAATGGTACAAAATGTTGGACAACACACGGGAAATCAGGTGATGTTGCTGTAGTTGTTGTCCGTACAGGTGAAGTTCGGGATAGTCATGGTACCACGGCAATGATTGTCGAAAAGGGCACACCCGGTTTCTCAGCTGGTAAAAAAGAAGATAAACTTGGCATGCGTGCCTCGGAAACAACTGAAATGATTTTTGACAATTGCTATGTGCCCAAAGAGAATGTGCTTGGTGAGATTGGTGATGGTTTTGTACAAGCAATGAAGGTGCTTGATGGTGGTCGCATTTCTATAGCCGCCCTCGGGCTGGGTATAGCCAAAGGGGCTTATGAGGCTGCATTGAATTACGCCAACGAACGCCATCAATTCGATCGCCCCATATCCAAATTTCAGGGTATCGCTTTTAAATTGGCAGATATGGCCACCCAAATCGAGGCAGGTGAATTGATGACGCATCAGGCAGCCGATTTAAAAAATCGGGGAGAGAAAACCACCCGCCAATCGTCAATCGCTAAATATTACACCTCCGAAATTTCAGTTGCGATAGCCAATGAAGCTGTTCAGGTTTTTGGCGGCTACGGGTATACCAAAGAATTCCCGGTTGAAAAGCATTATCGCGATGCCAAATTATGCACCATTGGCGAGGGAACTTCAGAGATTCAAAAATTGGTTATTGCAAGGGAATTGATGAATGAAGAATAAAGGGCCGGTTTTTGCGAAAACCGGACAACTGTCTTACATTTGCATTTCTTCATAATTTAAAAAGTACGTTATATGTTAATTGTTGATGCGAGAGATACCGATTCAATCGATAAGGCTCTCAAAAAATACAAGAAGAAGTTTGAAAAAGCCGGCATTCTTCGCGAACTGCGAAAAAGGCAGAATTATGTAAAGCCTTCTGTAGAAAGGAGACATGAGCTACTTAAAGCACAACATCGCGAGAAAATGAAACAAAAAGAGAGTAGCGAGTAAGCACTGATCCCTTATTCAACTTGAGTTGATATTGAACAACTGGTATGCACCAGGACAATTTTTTAAACCACATCCGTTATGAGAAGCGATATTCTTCTCATACGGTTATTTCTTTACAGACTGACCTCGAACAGTTTCGGAAATACCTTAATGATCAGGATGAAACATTGGCTATTACCGATGTTACCCATCACGACATCCGGGCCTGGGTGGTAGCTTTGATGGATAGTGGTCTTCAGCCACGCTCCATCAACAGGAAGTTATCATCTCTAAAAACGTTCTTTACATTTTTAATGCAAAAAGGGATAGTTACTACAAATCCCGCTCAACGCGTAGTTGCACCCAAAGTAGCAAAAAACCTGCCCGCCTTTGTCCAACAAGATGAAATGAGGGCGTTGTTGGATGGGGGGCTTTCCCGGTTGGCGCGATAAGATGATTATCGAACTCCTCTATACAACCGGGATTAGAAGGAATGAGCTCATCCATATCCAACTGGATGATATCCAGCTTCAGGAAGGGTTGATCAAAGTAGTAGGCAAGGGGAATAAAGAACGAAAATTACCTTTTGGCAAAGGGCTCCGGGAGTCATTGGCAGCGTATTTACGCGAACGAGAAGACTTCTTAACTGAGGAAATGGAAGTGACGCCCTGGCTGTTAGTTACCAATCAAGGGAAAAAACTTTATCCAAAATTTGTCTACAGAGTAGTCACCAGTTATTTGAAACAGGTTACAACCATTGCCAGGAAAAGCCCTCACGTTTTGCGCCATACATACGCTACTCATTTGACCAATAACGGAGCTGATCTGAATGCAGTAAAGGAACTTTTAGGGCATGCAAGTCTTGCTTCAACACAAGTATATACCCATAACTCCATCGAGCAATTGAAACAGGTTTACCAGCAAGCACATCCTAAAGCAAAACGAAACCAATAGCTATGGAAATTCAAATTGAAACCCCCAATGTTGAGAATCAAGATAAACTTGAGGAGTATATTGAAAAGAAGGTTAACAAACTTGAAAAATTCTTCGATAACATTATCGATGCTCATGTTTATCTTAAGAATGAACAGGACAAGGGGAATCTTAAGCAAAGGAATGTTGAACTGAAGCTTAACATCCCTGCCACTACTTTATTTGCTGAGGAAAAAAGCGACAGTTTTGAGAAATCTGTCGATATGGCAGTGAAATCTATTGAGCGCCAGCTGAAAAAACACAAAGAAAAGTCACGGGATCATTAAAAGTCCATTTCGCTATTGTGTTTTTCTTATAAGTTTCGGTAACTTTGCACGCATTTTAGCGTACTGAAAAGCGTTCATAAGGGATTTATTGATTTTGGGAGTTGAAGCCGATGTAGCTCAGCTGGCCAGAGCTGCTGATTTGTAATCAGTAGGTCGGGGGTTCGAGTCCCTCCATCGGCTCCTGTATCAAATGGGGGGATACCAAAGCGGTCAACTGGGGCAGACTGTAAATCTGCTGGCGTAAGCCTTCGTAGGTTCGAATCCTGCTCCCCCCACCATCAATGGCGTTTTTGCTATTTGTGGTAGTAAGCGCAAATAGCCGATATCTTGTAGGTATCTTGTAAAAGAGGCGCCATGTTGGTAGCTGATAAGCGGGAGTAGCTCAGTGGTAGAGCATCAGCCTTCCAAGCTGAGGGTCGCGGGTTCGAATCTCGTCTCCCGCTCGCTGGTTTCGGTGCCAGTTACCCTGGTAAGTGCTCGGTGCCGACACCCTGATTGAAGCCAAAGTAGCTCAGCGGTAGAGCACTTCCATGGTAAGGAAGGGGTCATGGGTTCGAGTCCCATCTTTGGCTCATTCAGAAGTTCGACATATTTTCGGTACATTCATTCAAAAACGTAAAACTCGCAATCATGGCAAAAGAAAAATTTGAAAGGGGAAAGCCCCACTTGAACATCGGCACAATTGGTCACGTTGACCATGGTAAAACAACCCTGACGGCAGCGATTACACAAATTTTAGGGCAGAGTGGTTTGGCTGAAGTCAAAGATTA
>PXTV01000237.1 GCA_003022985.1 Bacteroidetes bacterium SW_11_45_7
CATCAAGAAAAAGCTCAAGGTCAAGAAGTGGAACGCTTGTGAGACCTGTAGCGGCAATGGCGCCAAAGACAGCAGCGCCATGGAAACCTGTTCCACATGTGGTGGCGCAGGTCAGGTAAGGCAGGTTACCAATACCATCCTCGGCCAGATGCAAACAACCTCAACCTGCCCCAAATGCCACGGCCAGGGGCAGATCATCACCGAAAAATGCAGTACGTGCAGCGGTTCCGGCAGAACACAGGGTGAAGAAGAAATTGAAGTGGATATCCCTGCCGGTGTTCATGAAGGTATCCAGCTATCGATGAACGGCAAAGGAAATGCCGGTGAGCGGGGTGGTCCGCCCGGTGACCTGATCATTGATGTCCACGAGAAAGAACACGAGGAGCTGCAGCGCGAAGGCAATAATATTGTTTACGAACTCTACATCACTTTTCCCGATGCGGCTCTCGGCACATCACTTGAGGTGCCAACAATCGATGGCAAAGCCAAAATCAAGATTCCCGAAGGCACCCAGCCGGGCAAAATTTTCCGGCTCAAGGGCAAAGGCGTCCCCGACATCAACACCTCTGAAAAGGGCGATGAGTTGATCCACGTGAACGTATGGACGCCCAAAACCCTTACCAAAGATGAAAAACAAACACTCGAACAACTGCGCGAGCACGATAATTTCCAGCCGAGCCCCAATGGTGATGAAAAGGGCTTCTTTCAGAAAGTGAGGGATTATTTTGGGCAGTGATTCATTGGTAACAGTTTGATTTTATTAGTACAAACAGTTGTTTAAAAACGATCAAAAATAATATCTTTAGAAGAGTTGCCACTCAAATAATAGATAAAGTTGAAATATAGAACGAATAAGGTAAGGAAGGAGGATTATCCCATTCATAACTGGTATCGATTCGTTCTATCCTTTCCTCCTCATCTGGTTAAACATTACCTCGAAAAGTTTGAATTACCATCTGACAGCGTGGTTCTTGACCCATTTTGCGGTACGGGGACATCATTAGTTGAATCAAGACTCAACTATTACCATTCTATTGGGATTGAAGCCAACCCAATCTCCTATTTCGCTTCCAAAACGAAACTTAACTGGCTCTTTAGCCCAGACGAATTAGTTGATACGGCCTTCGAAATTGCAGAACGAGTTGATCAACTACTTAAAGAAGAGGGTATTGATGACTATAATCTAATGCATACTAATTCAATTTTTCTTAGGAATCTGCCTGAAGAAAGCCAAAAGGTTCTATTGAAGAACTCCATTTCTCCTATTCCCATGCATAAGTCTATCGCACTTATAGAAGAGATCACAAGGATCAAAGACGAACCCTTAAAAGATCATCTTTTACTTGCCTGCCTAAATACGATTATCAATAATGTGAGTAACCTAAGATTTGGGCCAGAGGTGGGTGTTGGTAAGATAAAGGAGGACGCTGCGTTGCTAAATCCGTGGCTGGATAATGTGAAAACAATAGCTGAAGATATTTCAAGCTTACTCTATGGATATGAGAATATTAATTATGAGACACATCTTGGTGATTCGCGCATGATCAACCAATATCTTTCTCCAAACTCAGTTCAAGCGGTCATTACATCACCTCCTTACCCAAATGAGAAGGATTATTCAAGGGCTACAAGATTGGAGAGTGTGCTTCTCGGTCTCGTGAGGAATATGCAAGAAATGAGAAACATCAAAAAGACTTTTGTAAGGTCGAATACGAGAAGCGTTTACAAACAAGATAGAAGGATTGAATTGGGCAAAACATCCGGTTTTGAGAAAATGTACAGCAAAGTTACACTTCAATATTTTGGTGGCATGGCGAAACATTTGGCAAATCTCAGGCCTAGCCTTACACCAGGAGCAAAATTAGCATATGTAGTTGGTGATCAGTCCTCTTATTTTCGTGTAATGATCAGAACAGGACAACTTCTGGCTGAAGTTGCCGAATCACTGGGTTATAAAGTCCTCGATTTAGAATTATTTAGAACGAGACCCGCCACTGTGTCAAAGAAAATGCTCAGAGAAGAGGTGTTGGTCTTAGAATACACTGGTGACAATGGCTAAGAATAGATATAGCCAACTTGTTGAAAGAATTTTCTTCAACAACTACGAGGAAGGTGAAAAAAATGTTGAGTTCTCAAGATCTGATATTGAAAAAGCGGCTGCTGCACTTAATATCAATCTTCCCAAAAACCTTGGAGATGTCATTTATGCCTTTCGTTTTAGAACAGAACTTCCCGAGAGCATATCCAACATTGCTTCTGAAGATGAAGAGTGGCTGATTAAACTTATCGGCAAAAGCTCTTATTGCTTCAGCTTGGAATCAAAGTTATCGATAATTCCCAACCAGAGTCTTGCCTATTCAAAAATCCTTGATTCCACTCCTGGCATCATCAACAAATATTCCCTTACTGATGAACAAGCTCTTTTGGCTATATTGAGGTACAATCGGTTAATAGATATCTTTCTGAGTATTACCTGTTACTCCCTGCAAAACCACTTGAGAACATCTGTACCAAGCCTTGGACAAGTGGAAACAGATGAGATATACATAGGCATAGATAAAAAAGGAGGACATTTTGTTGTTCCCGTTCAGGCCAAAGGAGGAAGTGACAAACAAGGTAAAGTTCAGATTGAGCAAGACTTTGAAATATGCCACTATAAGTTTCCCAACTTGATTTGCATTCCGGTCGCAGCCCAGTTCATGAGTAATGGAAAAATGGCTCTGTTTTCATTCGAAAGAGATGTTGAATCGATAAAAATTATCTCAGAAAGACATTATCTACTTGTGCAATCAGATGAGCTAACGGAGCAAGAAGTGGCTAATTACCACAAAAGAATTTGATCTTTGTATACTTACATTTTCACCTTCAGCACATCTCCCTAAAACTCCTACTTTTGATCCTTGCAAAAGTACCTAATGGACGCCCTCACCTTAAACAATATTAACAAAGAATTCTCCGGCCATCAGGCGGTTGATGAAGTGAGCTTTGCCATCCCGCATCAAACCATTTTCGGGATGCTGGGGCCGAACGGTGCCGGGAAGACAACCCTCATCCGCATCATCACCAATATCCTCGCTGCCGACACCGGCAGTATATCGTTTTACGGGGAACCTCTCCGTGCCGGTCACCGGAACCATATCGGCTATATGCCGGA
The DNA here is from genome assembly GCA_003022985.1 of Bacteroidetes bacterium SW_11_45_7. Classification (GTDB taxonomy): domain Bacteria; phylum Bacteroidota; class Bacteroidia; order Chitinophagales; family SW-11-45-7; genus SW-11-45-7. Next base: position 3,155 of record PXTV01000237.1, read on the forward strand.
AGAGCGCGGCATGTACAAGAAGATGAAAGTCCATGAACAGCTCCTCTATCTGGCCCGTTTGCGGAATATGACAAAACAAGAAGCGGAAGATGGCATTGCCTATTGGCTGGACCGTTTCGACATATCTCAACAGTGATGCACAAGCCCGCCATCCTGATCCTGGATGAGCCCTTTTCGGGCCTCGATCCGGTCAACAGTAATCTCATCAGAGAAGAAATTTACAGACTCCGCGATGCAGGGACAACCATCATCTTCTCCACCCACCGCATGGAACAAGTTGAGGAAATTTGCGAGAAGATTGTGCTGATCAATAAGGGCCAAAAAATGCTGGAGGGGAGTGTTCATGACGTCAAGGAGCAGTTCAAGGAAAACAAGTTCAGGATCAGATACAAAGGGGCCATGTTCCCATCGCACACTCCTGATTTTGAGATAATGAGCACGGACAACGGGGAAGCGGTAATCCATTTGCTCAACGATATTACCAACAACCAGCTTCTCCAATTTCTGATCGAGAACCACATTGAGGTAGAGGCGTTCAATGAAATTTTGCCTACACTCAACGAGGTGTTTATTAAGCAAGTCACTGAACAGCAATCATCATGACCAAGCTTTTGCTCATCATCTTCCGCGAGTATTGGACGCGCGTCCGCAAGTGGTCCTTCATTATCATCACGTTGCTCGGGCCTTTTGGCTTTGCACTGCTTTTTATTGCAAGCGCGTTTATACAGGACCTCAGCGATAGCAAGAAAACGATTTACGTTGTTGATGAGAGCGGTGATTTTACGGATAAGCTAAAGGATGCGGATGACGGCTCTCTTTACTTCAAATACCGGGATGAGGCCCTTGACAGCGTAAAGGGGGGGCTGGCGTCTTCGCCCGCTGATGGCCTGCTTTATATTCCCGGTGACTTCGACCCGGAGCATCCGAACAATATCCGTCTCTTCTCCCAAAAACAACTGGGCCTGCAGGCAAAGAACTTCATCGAGGGCCAGGTTTCGTCAGCTCTAAAGGAAATCCGCATCAGCATCTACAACCTGGATGAAAAGGCGCTTGATAAACTTGACGTCAATGTGGATGTGCGTTCTGTCATCCTTGGGGAAGGGGAGCAAAAAGGGTATGCGGCCATCGCATCGGTCATCGGGTTGATTAGCGGCTTTTTGATCTACATGACGCTGTTCATCTACGGCACCATGGTGATGAAAGGCGTGATGGAGGAGAAAACCAACCGGATTGTTGAAGTCCTCATTTCCTCAGTACGCCCGTTTCAGCTTTTGCTGGGGAAAATTATAGGGATCGGAGGTGTTGGCATAACGCAGTTTTTGCTATGGATCGTGCTCATTTCATTCACGTACCTGGGCTTGGGTATTGCCTTTAGCGGCAGTATGGAGGGGTTCCAGCAAATGTCGCAGGGGCAGATGGGGGCTGCCCAACAGATGAATCAGGAAGAAGTGGCGGCCATCGTAATCAGGAAGAGGTGGCGGCCATCGTGGAAAGCCTGCAATCGGTCAACTTTACCCTGATCATCATTACCTTCCTGATTTACTTTACGGGCGGTTATCTGCTTTACGGTGCGCTTTACGCAGCTATTGGGTCAGCCACTAACGATGATGGCGACATGCAATCGCTCACCTTACCGGTATCCATTCCCATCATTCTCTCCATTTTTATTATGATCAAAGTGGTCAATGACCCCCATTCACCTTTGGCTTTCTGGTCGTCCCTGATTCCTTTCACCTCGCCCATTATCATGCCGGCCCTGGTTCCGTTTGGCCTGCCCTGGTGGCAAATTGCCTTATCTGTGCTTTTATTGATCGGTGGGTTTTTGTTGACAACCTGGATAGCGGCAAAAGTTTACAGGACGGGGATTTTGATGTACGGGAAAAAGGTGACGTTCAAAGAGCTGGGCAAATGGGTGTGGAAGGCGTGAAGTTATAAAATATAAGATCAAAATTTGACGAATCACACTCCGAATCTTATATTTTATATCATGCCGCTGGCAGTGCAAAGTAAAAAATCGCTCCTTCCCCTTCCTTGCTATCTGCACAAACATAACCTCCGTGCCTTACCACTGTTTTTTCCACAATGGCTAAGCCTATCCCTGTGCCTTCAAACTCCTCATTGGAGTGCAAGCGTTTGAATGTCTTGAACAAATCCCGGTATTGCGAAGGATCAAATCCCGCCCCATTGTCCCTGACATAAAAAATGCTCTCATCATCTTTTCGGTAGCCACCCACTTCAATAACAGCTGGATTCCTGTCTTGTGTGTATTTGAGCGCATTCGAAAGAAGGTTGGTTACAGCGTATTTCAGGACGCTACAGTCCGCTTCAGCATGAGGCATGTCGTAAGCATGGAATTCGATGTGGCGGGATGGATATTGCTTGCGCAGGTCCTCAAACACGCCCTGAAATAATGCATGTATATCGATATCCTCCTTCTCTAAATCGTTTTGCCCCACACGTGACAATTGGAGCAAGTCTTGGATAAGCTCTTTCATTTCATTCACGCTATTGTGGATGCTTTGGATGTATTCCATCCCCTGTTGATCCAAACGGTCCCCATAACGCTTTTCCAGAAATTTGGCAAAAATCTCAACCGAACGAATGGGGTTCTTTAAGTCATGTGACACGGTGTGGTTAAACGTTTCCAGCTCTTGACCGGCCCGCTCAAGGTCTTCTGTTCGTTCCCTGACGCGCTGTTCCAGCTCCAGGTTGAGCTTGTTGATTTTATATTCGGCCATTCGTCTGGCTGTCACATCAGAAAAGATGCCGTTAAACACAATACTGCCGTCATCCTTTGGTGGCTCAGGTACGGAAGCACCATGAATCCATTTGATATCTCCGCCTTTTATTTTGATGCGAAATTCCGCCTCCCATGGTTCCACATTTTGGACTGCCTCCACTATCGTTTGCTTAAGATACTCGTAATCATCGGGCAATATTTTATCCCATTGTTCCTGGAGCATCATGTTGAATTCCTCCCGGCTCGAATCGAACAAATCCTCAACCCCGGCACTTATAAA
>PXTV01000238.1:0-2034 GCA_003022985.1 Bacteroidetes bacterium SW_11_45_7
AGGCGCGCATCGCTGATTGGCGATAGTATCGGGTGGATAGATGTGGGAAAAGAGGACCACCCCTTGGTTTTCAGCGAGTGGCGCTATGCTCCTGTGACAAATTTTCAAGGCATTGCAACAGCAAGTTTGACTCATTCCTGGTTATTGTCCGATGAAGCGGATATCGTAGGCGCTTATCATCGTGTCAATGAAGAACGCATCACGCGCTATTTTGGGAGTCCGTGGCGCACATACCGCAAGGAATCGGTAGATAAGTTCACATTCAATATCGATGCCACAAAAGCAGTCAAGGAGCAGTACCTTCAATACGGGCTCGAAGCAACTTATAACGACTTGTCGTCAAGAGCTTACAGGGAACACCTTTACAACGGTAACCGCGAAGCAACATTTACGCGTTATCCTTCAGGTGGCGGGAGCATGGAGACTTATTCTGCTTATCTCAAGTTCAATATCGATTTTTCCGATCAATTACGGCTGACACAAGGTTTTCGGTACAGCAAAATCAACATGAGCGCCAGCTTTGGTAACAACAAGGCATATTTCGACTATACATTTGATGAGATTTCCCTGAACACTTCCGCCTTTTCAGGTGCTTTTAATTTCACCTACACGCCCGTTGATGCCTGGAAATTGAGCTTATTGGGGTCATCCGGTTACCGTGTGCCGAACCTTGATGATGCCGCCCGTTTCTCAAGCCCCGACCACGGGACAGTCATGGTGCCCAACCCCCAACTAAAGCCGGAATACGCTTACAACATTGAGGCGAGTATCGAAGGCCAACCAATTGAGGAGATCAATGCCGGCCTGACCGGTTATGCTACTTTTTTGAACAACGCCATCGTGCGGCAGCCGTACCAATTGAATAACCGCGACACTATTGAATACGAAGGTGTAGACAGTCGCGTATTGGCAAAAGTGAACATCGGTACCGCTTTTATCGGTGGGGGATCGCTCTTTCTGGATATCGATTTGAACAAACACCTCACATTTCACAATCGTATCAACTACGCCTATGGCCGGAATAATGAGGCGGATGAACCGTTGCCCCATATTCCACCGCTGTACGGGAAGTCAGCCCTGCGCTACGGCCGGGACAAGGTGAAAGTAGCCACATCTTTCCGTTACAATGGCTGGAAACGCGCATCAGCTTTCAGCCCTTATGGTGCGGATAATCTTGATGAAGCCACGGAAGATGGCACACCTGCTTGGTGGACGCTCAATGTCAAAGCCAGCTACCGTTTCAACGAGCATCTTAGCTTCCAGGCCGCGCTTGAGAACATCTTCGATCACCACTACCGCCCCTTTGGCTCAGAGGTTAGTGCTCCGGGCAGGAATCTTGTGCTAACATTGCGAGGATCGTTTTGATGGCATCTACTCCATAAGCAAAAGAGCATTATCTCCCTTACAAATGAGAAAAGAAATGGACGCTAAAGAGTAACTTCAGCTTGTTTAGCTTCCTGAGAATAAACCGGACGTGCCTTTTACCAGTTCATTTAAAAAGTTTTGTCTTTACTCATAAAAAATTGGCTTCGATTCCCGAAAAGGAACCTTGACTCCGCAGCTAAAGGAGGCATTCACATTATTAATGAGAATATACCCATCATCATCACAAGCATGAGGGGTTTGCTCGTTTTGTTTCGACAGGCGAAAACCCTGATTTGTAAATGATTGCACCGTGCTATCATTCTGCCTTATTTCAATATTAAATATTTCAATTCCTTAGTTGAATTTATAGCTTAATCCGTTCATATTAACCCCTACAATATTTTTTGGCGTTATACTAGCGGAGTCCGTAGAATGTTGAACTAAAGAGTCTCGAATTAGTGTATCACTTAATGGATTTTTTACAGCAAGGAGAGATTTAGGCCGATGTTGGTGTCCTCACCAACAACCCAACCCAGCCTTCCGGTTGGTGGGGGCACCAACCGGGGCGGTAAAAACCATCCTCTGCTAATTGATTCAAATAGTTGGCAGCAGTGATTCTTGAGACGCTCAGGTCTTTCTGAACAAACTCGATCTTGGTATAGGGATGCT
>PXTV01000238.1:2195-6721 GCA_003022985.1 Bacteroidetes bacterium SW_11_45_7
GATTCAAATAGTTGGCAGCAGTGATTCTTGAGACGCTCAGGTCTTTCTGAACAAACTCGATCTTGGTATAGGGATGCTTGAACAGGTTGTTCAGCAAATTCTGGCTGTAAAACTTGTACCTGTTTTGCAGCTTCTGTTTGTAATCCTGCATCATGTCAAGGATCTGAATGATTAAATCAATGGTTTCTCTTGCGGTTTGTTCAATCCCTTCGATTATGAAGAGAAGCCATTCCTCCCATTTATCGTGTTCCCGAACTTCTTGCAACAAGCGATAATAGTCCTCCTTGTTTCTGATGATATAATGGCTCAAATACATGATGGGCATGTTCAACAATCTTTCGAGCATCAGGTACAGGATATTGATGATCCTGCCCGTTCGGCCATTCCCATCATAAAACGGGTGAATGCTCTCAAATTGATAGTGGATGACAGCCATCTTAACCAGCGGGTCGTAATCGCTCATCTCCTTATCATTGATAAACTGCTCAAGGTTCTTCATCAAGCGTTCAACGTCATCTATGTGTTGAGGTGGCGTGTAAATGGTCTTACCTGTCTGCGAACTTTTTAATTCTGTGCCGGGCAATTTCCGAAAAGCGGCATTGTTTTTTTCCAGTACTTCCCGGATTGTCAGGATCGTGCTGGTTGTGAGTGCTTTCTTGGTGATAACCAATCCAACACCCTTCTTTAAGGCGGCAATATAATTCTGCACTTCCTTGGCCGCCAGCGATTGAACAGTAGTTGGGTTCAGCTCCTGCTTGTAAAGATCATCATGAGTGGTTATGATGTTTTCGATGGCCGAGCTGTCCTTGGCTTCCTGCAGGCCAAGCGTGTTGATGAGAATGCTTTGGTTGGGGATGGTTGCCGCAATTCCTTTCAGCTCTGCCAAAGCTGCATGAGCTGAAGGCAAACGTTTCAGAACCGCTTTGGTCTCAATATCAGAGGATAGCGGCAATTCCTGTAAAGGTGTAGTGGCAGCAGAATTCATTTGTTAAGATTTTGGGCTTATCTTAACAAAAGTGAAAAAAATTGTAAAGAAAATCCAATTTATTTTACAAAACGGAATGTACTTGTAAAGGTTTTGAGAGTTTCCTTAACAAAGGAGATAATGTAGTTCCTTGTCAGTGGCTTCGCCAACAACTTGGGATCGGTTTCAGGTTGTTCCGATTGATTGAAATGACAATCGGAACAGGGCGGAAGGATGGTCAATAACGGTGATATTCAGGCAATCTTCACCTCTTTCTCGTGGTCGATCTCGATTTTCAAGCTGACGTCAGCTTTTAGAGCGGTGAAGATTCTAAGCAATGTATCGATGGTCATGTTGCCGGCCCGTCTCTCCAACTTGGAGATGGTTGCTTTTTTCACGCCAACGAGTTTGCCCAATTCTTCCTGGGTAAGGTTCCGTTCTTTCCTGATCTGGCGGATCAATCTTCGCAATGTTTCGAGCTGCAGTTCGTACTCGTACTGATTGCGCTCAGGTGTACCTTTCTTGCCGATCAGTTCGTCTTCTACTTCTGAAAGTGTGTGGGTTTGAATGGAGGGATTGTCTTTCATGGCATTTAATTGGAGGTCAATCTAAAGACAAAAAGTTTCATTTTAGGTTGACTGGAAGGAAGTGGCTATCCAGTCTATGTCTGTCTTCATTTGTATTCCCTTGCTGCTTGTCACCAACAACCTTGGGCGGCTTTCTGCGGTTGTTCCGATTGATTGAAATGACAATCGGAACGGAGAGGAGAGTTAATCTTCCGTTCCTTTGGGAAAATTATATCCCAATTTGACAAAAATGTTATAGTTGCTAAACCCTCCATAGAACTGTTGATAAATACCGGCAAATTTGTACTGACCGCCCATTGAAATGTTGATTTGCTCGGAAATTGACCTTTGAACTTCAAAACCAATTCTGAAGAAGTGCGAGTGAGATCTCAGTCCCTTTAGAGATGTGATCTCTCTTGATGTCTTCCTTTCAGGAAAATGACGAACTTTTTGTTGTCGGACGATATAGCCAAATGAGTAACCTGCCTTTAGGTACACTTCCCAATCTGCATTTGGTGGCATTGTCACGTCAATCGTTACATCAACCGGAATTTCGATGACGCCAAATTGGTCTTGAATTTTCTCAGGACAGGGAATGTCTGGCGAAGCCAAACATGTAGGACTTCGATCTGTAGCACTCAATCTTGTGTATAAAACACCAGTTGATACACCTAATTTCTTATAGATCGGTTGGTCATAATAGAAGCCGCTGGAAAACCCCAACCCAGGTGATACATTGGCTCCCGGAACTGTTAAACCAGGACTCACCTCAATGCCGGCTCTTTGTCCAAAAGCGATGATCGTGGAAGTTAAAAACAGGAAAAAAACAATCAGGCGTTTCATGGCAAATAGCTTTTATTTATAACTCATCGAGCAGATCGTTAGCAGAGGTGAGCTTCTTTTTCCACTGTTCGTATTGCTTGACGACATCAAAGGCCTCTGGCCTGGCCTTTTTCTTCATCTTTAACCTCTTTAAGAACTTGCACAAAATCCAGGTTTTGTAAAAGCTCCATCATAAAAGAATGCCGATCATCTTTGACGTCTAAGATCACTTTCATTGTTTGGATGTTTTTTGGAGTTTAAGGATGAAAAGCAGTAAACTATTACCCAATACAACCTATAAATATAGTAAAAAGTGCAATTGCCTCACTACATGTTGTATCAAAAATTCATTTTTTCTGCCGTGGCCGGTTGCCTGATCAACAACCTGATGTAGCTTTCCGGTTGGTGAGGACACCAACCGGGACATTTGGGCATCCCCCTAGACGCCCATGCCGCCCAGGATTTGCCGTGACTCGCGTGCTATATTCAGCGCCATTTCCACGTTGTTGCGCTTGCCCATGGAAATTTGAGCAGGCGTGGCTTTGCCCTCATTTTTTAGCGAGCCGAGGCGCCAGGCCAATAGCTGCGCCTTGGTGATCTCGGTGATCATCTCGGCCAGCTTCTTCTGCGTAAGCTGGAAGGAGGCGATGGGCTTGTTGAACTGCGAGCGTTCTTTGGAATAGCGGAGCGCTGTGTCGTAACAGTCCATAGCAGCACCAATGGAACCCCAGGTAATGCCGTAACGGGCGGAGCTCAGGCAGCTAAGGGGAGCGCGCAACCCGCGTGCTTCAGGTAATAGGTTCTCCTTGGGCACTTTCACATTATCGAAAACGAGCTCGCCCGTGGCAGAAGCCCGCAACGACCACTTGTTTTTGGTTTCGGGCGTGGTAAAGCCGTCCATGCCGCGCTCCACGATAAGGCCGCGGATTTTGCCGTCCTCGTTTTTGGCCCATACGATCGCCACATCGCAAAAAGGCGAATTGGATATCCACATCTTCGAGCCATTGAGCAGGTAATAATCGCCCTGATCGCTGAAGTGCGTCTCCATGCTGCCGGGATCGGAGCCGTGATCGGGCTCGGTGAGGCCAAAGCAGCCCATGTATGCGCCACTGCCGAGCTTGGGCAGGTAGTGCTTCCTTTGCTCCTCGGTGCCGAACTGATAGATGGGGAACATCACCAGCGAGCCCTGTACGGATGAGGTGGAGCGAATGCCGGAATCGCCACGTTCCAGTTCCTGCATGATGAGGCCATAGGAAATTTCATCCAAGCCACCACCTCCGTATTCCTCTGGAATTGTAGGGCCAAAGGCGCCAATGTTGGCCAACCCTTCGAGCAGGTGGTTGGGAAATTCGGATTTTTGAGCGTAATCCTCAATGATCGGGCTTACTTCTTTCTTGACCCACTGCCGCACGGAATCGCGGATGAGTTTGTGCTCATTGGTCAGTAGATTTGAGGATTTGAAGGTTGCGATCTGATGTTGGGAAATTGAGGTGGTTCGAACACAACAATTATTGCCATTAGCTACGATGACCAATTAACGGCCAACTCATTCATGGTTGCTTGGATTATTAAGGGAATGTTGCGATTTTCGACCCTCTCAAAAAAAGAATGGTATGGGACTAATCGCCATTGAGGGCATGCAGTTTTACGCGCACCATGGCTACTACAAGGAAGAGCAGAAAATTGGTGGCCAGTACAAAGTTGATGTGTATTTGCGTGCCAAGTTGGAAGAAGCAGCCCAGGAAGACATGCTTGTTAAGACCATCAATTACGAGAACATCTACGCGGTGATCAGTGAAGAGATGACGGGCAAGTCACAGTTGATCGAGTACGTGGCCAAAAAAAATCCTGAACCGCATCAAGACCGAATACGAAAACGTGCACCACATCAAAATCCGTGTATCCAAAATGAACCCTCCCTTGCAGGGCAACGTAGACCGTGTTTATGTGACGTTGGAAGAGGAACTGGAAAATTGATTTGCGATTTGACATTCGACATTTGAGAAACTAATAAGCTCATGAATTAAGTGAATGACTTTTTTTGCTTTACCGTTCAGCAGGCCATCATTTAACTGATCCGTACATCTACTGACCCCACCAACCCTTTTTTGAAACTTATAATTTTGCTATCTTCGTTTGGTGAATCAGAAGGCCGCGTGGCCGAGTGGCTAGGC
>PXTV01000238.1:6802-15210 GCA_003022985.1 Bacteroidetes bacterium SW_11_45_7
ACAATCGCTTAGGAAAGCGAGCGGCAAATACCATCCGTTCATTCAAAGAGAGGTCATCAATCGCTTCTACAGCAAATGTAGCTGCCATTCAATGCTGTTCGTCCTCTGAGGGAGCAGGGGAGTTGCTATTTCGAATCATGAGGAAGCCAGCAACACCAGCAATAAGGGATGCAAACAGGATACCCATCTTGGCAAAGTCCTGCATTTCACTACTGTCAAATGCTAAGGCCGTTATAAACAGCGACATCGTAAAGCCGATTCCCGCCATAAAACCGGCACCTGTGATCTGTATCCAATTTGTGCCGCTCGGTAAATCCGCGATCCTGAGCTTTTGAGCAATCCAGCTAAACAAGGTGATACCGCCTACCTTCCCTAACAACAAGCCCAGGAACACGCCTAAGCTGACAGGATGCCGGAACAAACTCCCCAACGCATCACCAGTAAACACAACGCCTGCATTGGCCAATGCAAATATGGGCATCACGCCATACATGACCCACGGATGCATGTTGTGCTCGAGTTTTTGCAAGGTAGGTTGAACTTTGCCGATGGTTTTATTGACCGAGTTGAGCGTATGCAATTGTTCTTCTTCCAACACCTGGCTCTTGGGATTACCAAGTTTGGTAAAGGTTTGAACAAGCGCTTGGAGATCATCGCGGAACTGAAATTTATTAATGCGCATATCTGTGGGGATAGCAAGCGCTCCAAGGACGCCTGCAACAGTAGCATGAACACCCGATAATAGAAATGCGAGCCAAAGACCACCTATCCCGAGCACAGCGTAAAACATCACATTGCGAATGCCGGCCCAATTGCCGCCAAACATGAGTCCTAACACAATTGCTCCAAGGACTAAATTCAGTACATCGATATTGGACGAATAGAAAAGGGCAATGACAAGCACGGCTCCCAAATCATCCACAATGGCCAAAGCAGTTAGGAAAACCTTCAACGAAAGGGGCGCTTTTTTGCCCAGAAGAGCCATGATCCCTATAGCAAATGCAATATCTGTTGCCATAGGAATCCCCCAGCCGCCAATGGTGTCCTGACCAAAATTGAACCCCACATAGATCAATGCCGGAACGACCATCCCTCCAATCGCTGCCGCTATGGGCATGGCTGATTTTTTGGGAGAAGACAGTTCACCTATCAACACCTCGCGCTTGATCTCGAGCCCCACGACAAAAAAGAACATGACCATCAAGCCATCGTTGATCCAGTGGTGAAGGTTTTTGGAAATTTCAAAGCCTCCCAGATTGATGGATAAGTACGTCTTCTCCCATAACTCGAAGTAGTATTTCCCCAATGGTGAATTGGCCCAAACTAAAGCAATTACGGTGGCTAAGATCAATAAAATCCCGCCAAGCGCTTCGGAGTGCAGTAATTGGTTGATCGAATCCCATATCGTTCTTGGTGTAGTGGAGTGACGGGCTTTATCAGATGCCATACGGTTGAATAGCGTTATTATAGGTTACTAAAATCCAATCGCAATACAAAAGTCGAACATAAGAACAATGTGGGCTACTTGAAGTTGGTATTTAAGAGGCAAATATCCATCAAAATGGAATTCCTTCAAAGAATCAACAACTCCTTCTTTGCCGTTAACGATGTAATCATTCATATCCTTATTGATAAAAGAACAGTGGTTAAATGGGATCACGTATGCCGGGAACATCAAAAGTCAGAACCACAAAAGGCATGTATTGTCAGATGATAACACACTGATGAAGCATCTTTCACGTTAAGTACTGGAAACTAATACCAATGATTCAGCCATATTCTAACTATCTTTATTATTGTTTGGAAACATGATTCCCTGCTTTTTTGCCTTCGCTGATCAAATACATCGCTTTTCCTCTTGTCGCCACAATTGTCCTCACGTTTTGCTGGCAATTTTCCTATGCACAGGATCTTTCCAATGTTCACCGAAAGGTCTATCAAGGCATTACCGATACACTTCAAATCGACAGCTCCAGCTTACTGCCCAATTCCGTTGTTGTTGAGCACTATCCGGGTGATTCACTCATTCCATCGTCCCAATACCAAGTTGATCATGCCGGAGGAAAGCTGATCTGGCAGCAACAACCAGGAACTGACAGTGTACACATCACCTACCGGGTACTTGCTATGGACCTTGACGCCCCCTATTTTCACAAAGATATCGAGCGATTGAGCGAAGGGGACAGTGTTACCATGAATCCGTTTGCATTTGGCCGGGATGAGCAACAAGAAGGCATATTCGAATTCGGTGGTTTGGATTATAACGGCAGTTTTTCAAGGGGGCTTTCCTTTGGCAACAAACAAGATGTGATTTTGAATAGCAGCTTTAATCTTCAGCTGTCGGGCATGATCACCGAAGACATTGAAGTGGCGGCAGCAATTACAGACAGCGATGTGCCCGTCCAGCCGGAGGGCAACACCCAGAATCTCCAGCAGTTCGACAAGGTTTACATCACCCTGACAAAAGACCAGCACGAGCTTACCGTTGGCGATTACGAACTAGGCGCCCGGGAAGACCCTCACTTCATGAATTTCTATAAAAAGCTTCAGGGCGCCAGTTATGATGGCTCCTATGAATTCTCCCCGGGTAAAAAAATAGATGGCAACGCCAGCTTTGCCGTATCAAAAGGCAAGTTTGCGGAAAACAAAATCGATGTTGAGGAGGGGAATCAAGGGCCTTACAAGCTAAGAGGTGCTGAAGGCGAAAGTTTTATTGTTGTCCTTGCCGGCACGGAAAGAGTATATGTGGATGGCAAACTGATGAAGCGCGGTGAGGAGAACGATTACGTAATTGATTATAACCTGGGTGAGATCACCTTTACATCCAACGTGCTTGTTACCAAGGATTTGCGTGTGCGCGTTGAGTTTCAATACTCCAAGAAAAAATACCTGCGCACTACCGGTTATTTCAACGGCAACTACAAAAGCGACAGGTTGAACATGAACGTCAATGTTTATACCGAACAGGACAACAAAAACCAACCGCTCCGCGAAGACCTTAAAAAAGAAGAAAAACAGATTATGCGCAACATCGGGGATAATATCGACAGAGCCTTTATCTCAGGGGTTGATACGGTTGACGAATACGATCCCGACCGGGGGTTGTACAAGGAAAAAGACACGGTGGTAGGTGCTCAAGTCAAGACCATCTATGAATTTTCCACCGATGAAGAGCAAGCCCGATTTGCTTTAAGTTTTGCTTTTGTGGGAGATGGTCAAGGAAGTTATACGCCCTCCAGAACCACGGCAAATGGGCGTGCTTACAAGTGGGTTGGCGAAGGCAATGGCTCTTACCAACCTGCTCGCTTATTGGTCACACCTAAAAGCCAGCAAATGGCCACCGTTGGCATGGATTATCAATTAGCAGAAGATGCCACTATTTTCTCGGAAGTGGCGCTTAGCAATTACGATCGCAACACATTTTCCTCCCGGGGAGATCAGGATGACCAGGGTTTAGCAGCAAAAGTGGGCGGCAGAAAATCATTTACACTAAGGGAAAAAACCGATAACCAACAAGAGCTTACCCTGACAACGGAGGCCTCTTATGAATTTACGGGAAGTCGTTTCAAGGAGATCGAGCGGTACAGACCTGTGGAATTTCAGCGCAATTGGAACCTGCAGAATCCCGATACATCACTCCGGGAACAGTTGATGAACGGAAGTATCGGCTTATCCACTGGTTCAAAAGGGGACCTGACCTACAACTTCACTGCATTTCTGCGCGAAAACCAGGCCTATCAGGGCTTCAAGCAAGCCCTAAACGGGCGGTTTCAGGATAACGGTTTTCGCATCAACGGTGATGTAAGTTATCTCAAAACCAACAGTTTCCGTCAGCGCTCCACCTTTTTCCGGCCAACCCTTGAGGCATCAAAGGGCATCAATTTCCTGAACGGGTGGCGCATCGGAGCAAGGGGCGAACAGGAAAACAACCGCATTGTTGCTCAAGGAACTGATACGCTTGCAAACAGCAGCTTCCTGTTTAACGAATTCAAGTTCTACCTTACCACCCCTGACACCATGACAAATGCCTTTACTGCCGACTATACCAGGCGTATTGATTATACCGGTCAAGGCAATGCCTTTGCCGTAACCACCATTGGAGATATTTATCATTTAGGGGGTGAACTTCTCAGCAATCCGCGCCAGCAGTTCAGGTGGAACGCAAACTACAGGCGCCTGACACGAAGGGACTCCACCGCCAAGCAAGATCAACCGGCCAACCACTACCTGGGTCGCCTGGAATATACGGGGCGGTTTGTCAAATCCCTGTTGCAGACCAATGTGCTTTACGAATTGGGATCAGGCAGGGAACAACAACAGGATTTCGTCTTTATAAAAGACCCGGAAGGCGAAGGCGTCTATCTTTATAAAGGAGATTTAAACGATAATGGGGTGAAAGATGTCAATGAGTTCGAAGTAGCACCTGATGGATTTGAAGATGAAGCCAAGTACGTGCGCGTCAATGCACCCACCAATGAGTTTGTACCGGTTAACACAACCCAGTTCAACCAAACATTATCGCTTAGCCCGCGCTCCCTATGGTTCGACAAGGATGGGCTGTTAAAATTCCTGTCCCGCTTTTCCTCTCAAACATCACTTCAGATTAACCGGAAGGTAGAGGCCAAAGCTGCTGCCCAGCCTTATAACCCCTTCGGTTTCAATATTCCCGATTCGCTTTTGGTATCCATCAACTCAACCGTTCGGAATTCGATTTTTTTCAACCGATCAGCAACTAAGTACGGATTTGAATATACATGGCGAAATACCAGGGATAAATATATTGTCACAAACGGGTCCGAGTCGAAAGGCCTCACTCAGCATACATTTAAAGCAAGGTGGAATATTCAGAAAAACCTAAACACCAACTGGCAGTATCAATATGGCAACAAAACCAACGATGCCCGCTTTGCCGAGAGGGCAAGCTACAATATTCAATTCCACAAAATCGAGCCATCACTGACAGTGCTCTTCTTTAAGAAATTCAGGACCACGGCCGCTTACAAATACGCTTACAAGGAAAATATTAAAGGCGATGACAACCAGTTTGCTGTGCAGAATAAGGCCGAGCTGGACCTGCGGTATAACGTGGTATCAAAAAGCACGCTGAACCTGAATTTTTCCTATACAGCCGTGGCCTTTGAGGGAGACCCATCCTCCAATGTGGGTTTTGCCATGCTGCAAGGACTACAGGACGGCAACAACTACATGTGGAAGATCTCCTATGACCGTCAGCTCTCGGACAAGGTTGAATTGAGCTTATCGTACGATGGCCGGAAAACAGGTGATAGCGACATGGTGCATACGGGAAGAGCGCAGATAAGGGCATTGTTTTAGCATCGATCCAAGTAGCTGCAGACCACCTTATCATAAAGAAACTAACAAACGTCTATCCCTTGCAATAGCAAGTTAAAACTATCTAACACAATGGTGTTTTTGTACCTTTACGCTCCTTCACGGCAGGATCGCCTACAGGTTATTGTATAGGGAGTAAAAAACGGTTAAGGTGTTATAGGTCATCCGCGACTATTGGAATCAGTTAAGGGATGTTGAGGGTTTTGCATGAACAAGACCGTATAGTTGAACAATCGTTTCCAAGTTGGGTTAATTGAAAGAATCTATTTGAAAGGGCACGTGAGATAGCTGATTATGTGGTTCAAGGCCTCTACACTTATACTTCGTTATCGCCTCCCCTTATTACTGCTGCTTCTGCTCGGAACAATATTCATGGGCTATCATGCCCTTGACACCGAATTTGACTACGCCTTTGCCAAAGTGATCCCCAAGGATCACCCCAAATACATCAACTTCCAGGAATTCAAGAAAAAATTTGGTGAAGGGGGCAATACGCTTGTCGTATCCACCAAAACAGGTGATCACTTCAAAAAATCCTTTTTCAACGACTGGTACCAGCTCGGCAATGAGCTCAAGGAAATTGAGGGCGTGCAGGAAGTACTTTCGGTACCTCACTGTTATCGGCTGGTGAAGAACCAAGAAGAGGAACGGTTCGACATCGAGCCACTCCTTCAGGGGAAGGTAAGCAGCAAAGCGGAAATGGACTCCATCCGCAACCTCTTCATGGATTTGCCCTTCTATCACGGCCTGGTTTACAATAAGACAACAAAAGCCACCTTGATGGCGCTTACGCTCAACAAAGAGGTCTCCACCGACAAACAGGTAGAGATGGTTGAAACCATTAAGGCAAAGGGAGAGGCCGTGGCTGAGCAACACGGTATTGACATCCACTACTCCGGTTTACCATTCATTCAAAGCTATAAGGTCTCCACAATTTCCACGGAGATCTTTCTCTTTTTGTTCTTGGCCTCTTTTTTCATCATCGTCATTCTCATTGTCCTCTTCAGGTCTCTTTATGCTGTCCTCTTTCCGGCACTTGTGGTGGGAATAGGAGTGGTATGGGCATTGGGCGCCATCACCCTTTTGTCTTACAAAATCACGATCCTCACCGCCCTGATTCCCAATCTCATTCTCGTTATAGGGATTCCGAATTGCGTTTACCTTCTGAACAAGTATCACGCTGAGTTCAAAAAGCACGGCAATAAAGTGCGGGCCCTTACGCGCATGATCGAACGGATCGGTTATGTGACGCTTTTTGCCAATCTTACCACAGCCATCGGCTTTGCCGTTTTCATATTTACTGAGGTAACCATTCTCAAAGAGTTCGGCATTGTGGCCGGGTTGATGATCACTGCTACATTTCTCATTTCCCTTATCACCATTCCCATTGTGTTTAGTTACCTGCCGCAACCCAAGGAAAAGCAAATGATGCATCTTGACCGGCAGTTTTTTAAAGGTTTTCTGGACTTCACTACCCATGTTTCGGCTCATTACAGGAAATTGGTGTATAGCGTCACCATCCTCGTCATCATCGGTTCATTGGCAGGAAAGACCTGCAGTTCCTGGAGCGCAATTTCGATGGCGTGATGCCTTTTGAAATTTTAATCGATACCAAAAAGGAGGGGGCTGCCAATCAGCTCTCCCTTTTAAAGGATATCGATGCATTCCAGGATACATTGGCTAAGGAGGCGATCTTCTCCAAGCCCATGTCGATCGTGAACGGCTTGAAATTTGCCACGCAGGCCTATTACAACGGCAACCCTGATCATTACCGATTGCCCAGGCAAAGCATGACAACACCTGAAATGAGTTTTGTGCAATCGTATTTGCAGAACACCTCAGGCCAGGAACAGGGCGGCCAGAGCTTAGTCAATGCCTTTGTGGATACGAACAAACAGGTAACCCGCATCAGTGTTAAAATGGCCGATATCGGCTCCCACAAATTGGACGACCTCTACGCCAACTTGCGGCCTAAATGTTCCGATCGCTGCGGATGCTTGTTCTCTCATTATTCCCCAACCTTATTCCGCTGATGTTTACCGGCGGCCTGATGGGTTTTTTCGACATTCCCCTAAAACCGTCAACGGTACTCGTGTTCAGTATTGCCTTTGGCATTTCGGTGGATTATACCATCCACTTCCTGGCCAAGTACCGCCTGGAGCTGAACCGCCACAGCTGGGATATTGGCAAGACCGTCTCCATGGCTATTAAAGAAACGGGCATCAGCATGACTTACACTTCTTTGATCCTTTTCTCCGGCTTCATCACCTTTACCGCTTCGAGCTTTGGCGGTAATATGTACATGGGACTGCTTACGTCTATCACTTTAATCGTAGCCCTTTTTACGAATTTGATCCTTCTGCCTTGCCTGTTGCGGACATTTGGCGGCTTCATGACCCGCAAAATGGAGAAAATCACCGAAAAGAAAGGGCGTAAACACAAGCCCAGGTACTACGGTGTTGACGACATTGAATAGCCAAGTGCTGTTACTGATGAGCGTTATAGGTGTGCCTTACATTGAAAAAGCTCTTATTATCGTGGCAAAAAGAGCTATCTCCTGATAATACAGGATTTGCAATAGCTTGTTAAGTTGCTTTTCAACCCGTTTACTCTCTTAACAAAAGCTGGAACGCCTGGCTATCGAAGACAGGTTTCCTAGTAGTTTATAAAGCCTATTGAAAGTGGTAAAATGCTGAATCGCGTTGCTAAAGACGATGGCCGGGCATTGACAATAATGATGAATAACTCCTCAAGATGTTTCATCACGGTCATCGGCAAGGGCTTATCTCTTCTTGAAGCAAAAAAAGAGGTTGAAGTAGAAACACTAATGCCACACTTCACTCGTAATCAATAGATAGCAACTTTTATTGTTATTTTATTGGAATTCTGAAAATTATTGCTTACCTTACGGTCAAATAAAATTCCTTACAAAAACCAGATAACTATGAAACGCCTCATTTTCCTGCTTGCAATCATTGGCTTTTTAGGCCAGGATAGCTATGCCACCCACTTGATGGGCGGTGAAATTACAGCCAGCCAACTCAATGGTCTTACCT
>PXTV01000239.1:0-546 GCA_003022985.1 Bacteroidetes bacterium SW_11_45_7
GTGTGGGCATATTCACGCTAATCTCGCGCCTGATCAGTGTTTCCTTGGCCAGCCGGTACGATATAAGGTCTTTGATGGAGATGAGCTTAAAACCAAATTTGTCGGCAATCTCCCGCAGGTTGGGCAGGCGGGCCATTGTGCCGTCATCATTCATAATTTCCACCAATACACCGGCCGGTTTGAAACCGGCAAGACTGGCCAGATCAATGGCAGCTTCTGTGTGGCCCGAGCGCCTCAATACGCCTTCTTCCATAGCTTTTAACGGAAAGACATGACCGGGCTTGTTGAAATCTTCGGGCTTCATTTGCGGATCCACAAGACCTTGAATGGTCTTGGCCCGGTCCTGAGCTGAAATGCCGGTCGTACAACCGTAACCGTTCAAGTCTACCGAAACCGTAAAAGCTGTCTGATGCATATCGGTATTGCGGCCCACCATGAGCTCAAGATCGAGCTCATTACAGCGTTCCCGGGTGAGCGGAGTACAGATGAGACCACGCCCGTACTTGGCCATAAAGTTGACCGTTTCAGGCGTTACATTTTCAGCGG
>PXTV01000239.1:578-3660 GCA_003022985.1 Bacteroidetes bacterium SW_11_45_7
GGTTTTCATCATCCACCACAATAACCAACTTCCCTGCTTGTATATCATCCAGCGCTTCCTCAACTCGGTCGAGAAGTTGGGAAGTATCGCTTTCCCGTTCAGTGTTCGTACCGTTTTGTTGGTTGCCAGACATTCGTCTTAACTCCTTTTAGATATTTGAAAAACCCGATTAAAAGGGCCAGATTCATCGAATAGAAATAAGCGATAAAACGCAAAATTAAGGAATGGAACTGTCCTTTTCTCAGCAAATGGTCCAGCAGCGGAAAAAGGAGCAGTATCCCCTGCAGAAAGAACAGGATAGCGTAAAAAATGTTTCCTGGTGCCAGGTAGCCGGAAGTGATGAGAGCAATTATCAGAAAAAACGGCCCCAGCCAGCGCAACACTTTGTGGGATAAAAAGCTAAAGGCAAGCCCGTTAAAAGGAGGCCAAAGGAGGGAGTAATAGACACTTAAGTTCTGAAAATTCCCCGCTGAAATCCGCACTTTCCGTTTGAATTCCTCGGTGAGATCGTTAGCCACATCTTCATAGCAGATAGCGTCAAGGTTGTTAATGGCTTTTTTGCCCTGTTTGAGAACATTCATCGTGATGTAGAAATCCTCCATGAGAAAATTGGCCGGAATGGGTTTGAAGTGGCTGCTGCGTATGGCATAGCACGCCCCAAATGCTCCCATCATAGTGCCCCAGCAAAGCCCCTCGAGGTGTTTGACGTAGTTCTCACGTTGAATATACGCTTGTTCCTGGTGGGAGATGCCATCCTCTTTTATTTCGCGATTGATCACATTCGCCCCCATCAGCCCTATCGATGCATCCTTAAAATATTTGACCAGCTCAAAAATGGTAGATTGCGTAAACATGACATTGGCATCGGTAAAAATGTACACCTCATCCTGATCGGTTAATGCATTGGCCACAAGGTCATTAAGAATATTGGCCTTTCCTTTGCGGCCACTGTATCGTTGGAAATAGATGGAGTTGTGATGATCAGCGTAATCCTGTAATATGCGATCTGTGTCATCTGACGAGCCATCGGAGCCAATACAGATCAAAAACCGATCGGCCGGGGAAGTTGTAGCCAACAAACTATCGAGCTTTTGCCTGATGACATCTTCCTCATTATAAACCGACATGAAAATTTTAACAGGAGGGAGCTTATCTTCTTCATTGTAAGCGCTGTGATGTAACTCCTGATTGCCCGTGAGGAAATGAAGAAGGACAGGATAGAAAACGTACGAGTGAAAAAGGGCAGCTACGCAAACCCAAAAAGCGGTCTCCGCTATCATAAGCGTATTTGCATCATTAACTGAGAAAGAACCAACTTACCGGTAGCTAACGAACATCATACCTTCAATCTTTCTTGGTAAAACGACAGCACATCTTTGGCCACTTCGCGATAATCGAAATGATTTTCTATGAACTTCCTCCCGTTTTGCCGAAGCTCATCATAGAATTCTCTATTGCGAATACACTGAGCGATTTTGTCAGCAAACGCACCGGCTGAATCAGCAATGCAGAGGTGAACATTGTCCTCAGCGGAAATGCCTTCAACACCAAGGGAAGTGGACACAACAGCCCGCTCCATTGCCATTCCTTCGATGACTTTGATCCGCATGCCGCTCCCCGAGAACAAAGGTACAACCATTACAGCTTTTGATTGCATGAGTGCCCGGGCATCCTCAACTTCGCCCAGCACGTGAACATGGGAAGCATTTATGCGGCATTGAGAAACCACTTCAGCCCCTTTTGGTTAGGCATCCAATCGAGACCGCCAAGGAAGAAGAGGGAGGGAAAGGTTAGTGCGCTGTCATCAGGAACCAAGTTGCTTAGGTCAATGCCTGCCGGCGCGTTATGAAGAGGCACTTGCGCCCCTAACTCCTCAAACCGCTTTTGATCGCGGTCGGTAATCGCTACAATAGCGTCATAGGTGTTTACCGATGCTATCTCGTACTTCTTCAACCGTTTTGTGAGCAAGGATAAGTACCAACGCTTGACGGGATTGGTTTCATTTTGTGCGATCCGCTGCCAGATTTCGTATTCGATATTGTGGGCCCGTAACGCAACTGGCACTTGGGTGAATGAACGGATTGTGGAAATATAAGGCGTTAAATACAAGCCCTCGAGTTGAATGAGATCGTATGAATTCCTTGTGAGCAGTTCACGAAGCTGCCGGTCGACATCCTCAGAAATAAAGCGCTGAATGTGATACGAGCGATTGCTGACCAAATTGCTAAGCGCATCAATGGCGTTGATGGTCGTATTAACCGTCACAGCATAATAGTTGGCTATGGCTTTTACATCCGCGGGCAATTCCTCCTCGGGAAAGTGGTGCTTCAATGTGTTAATGGCTAAAACATCTACTTGATGGCCCTGCTGATAAAATCCCTTGGTTAAGTTGGTGATGGCAATTGCCTCACCATCTTTAAGAGGGTAGGGGAGTTTTTTGCAGAATTGGAGAATGCGCATTGGGGAGATACGGTGTTGAGCTTGTTATTCGGAAACCGCAAAAATTCTTTAATTTCACCAAAATAGAGAGAATCAAGACGAGAGGACAATGAGTAAATTTTCCATCTTTTTGGAATTCTGGCAGTTTTTGAAAGAGCGGAAGAAGTGGTGGCTGATCCCCATTGTAGTTGTGCTGGTTCTTCTGGGGGCACTGATTTTCTTTTCACAGGGTAGCTCAATGGCTCCCTTTGTCTATACCTTGTTTTAAGTCTCAGAAAAGCCGCAACTGGGAGGAGTTGTTGTCCTTGCCGGGCGGCTGTTCCTTACCGAATACAGTGCGGCCGCTGTATTGCCGGGACTCCCGCTTTTCCTTTTCCACGTATTTCTTAAATCCTTTTTGCGTTGGCTGAAATTTTTGTTCGAGCTGTTTGGCTGTTTTATGCAAACTTTTTAACGCTTTTTGTTTGTCGGTTTGCCCAATTTTTGCCCTTTTGATAGTGTCGTGTAATTGGCTGATGGTTTCATCGTAGGTGGTTGTTGGGACGGGATGCGGATGGTCGTCTTTGCCACCGTGAGCAAAGGAAAAACGGGCAGGGTCGGTAAAGCGGGAAGGGGTGCCGTGGATCACTTCGCTTACCATTGT
>PXTV01000239.1:3725-4285 GCA_003022985.1 Bacteroidetes bacterium SW_11_45_7
CCCTCAGGCGGCTGTCGTGCGCTGTTGACAGCACGGCACCCAACCGTTTCAGATTGACATCCTTTTGGCGCACATCGTGGTGATAGGGCATGGTGATGCGTTTGATCTCCGGTAGCAAATGCTTGGGTTCCTCTTCGGTCAGCTTCAGCAAGCCCTCCCGAGTAGGCGAGGCGTTTTTATCGGTCAAGTTGAGGATTTGCCCCTGATTGTGGCCATAGATGAAATTGTGCGGTTCTTCCACAAAAGAGGTTACTTCCCGGGAATGCCAATGGTACCTTCTTGCCATGCCGTTGTGATTGTTCATGCCTTGCTGTACGACAGCCCACTCGCCTTTGTCAGTAACGATGAAGGAGTGCAGGTAAAGCTGAAACCCATCCTGCAGGGCCGTGTTGTCAATTTTGGCGCTCAACTTGCTGGAACGGGCCAGACTGTTTCCATCTATCCCTGTTTGATCAGCTAATCGATACAGTTCCTCAGGCGTCTTGCGGGAATGCTGGCCACGGCCTCCACAGATGTAAATACCGAGTTCATGGGCTTTGGGGTTAACGGCTTTTTTAAGC
>PXTV01000240.1 GCA_003022985.1 Bacteroidetes bacterium SW_11_45_7
TGCTCGCTAAAAGATGGAGCGTTTAGAACGGCTAAAAGGGAATACCCATTAGCCGTCCTCCTGCTTCTTCTAATTGGTCAGGTCATTCGTCTAATAGTTGCAAAGAGTTCAAATCACAAAACCATCCATCATTAACACAGCAATCTACTCAAAAATGGGTATTTGCTATATCGCGACTCTCTAAATTTTCCTTTTTTGAAAGTGTGATGCCTTTCTCATCGCAATTAGCGCACTAACGTCACATTGCCCTGTTTAACAACCTTATTGTTATTGCAAATTCCCTTGATAACATACATGTATACCCCAGCTTCTGCAGGAGCATTAAATTCCATGTGCCGTCCTTCCCAGCGATCGTTCCTGTCATCGGTTTTAAACACGAGGTTGCCCCAGCGGTCAAAAATTTCAAATGTTTCCAGTTGATCCAGCTCTCCTTCATTCAAATACCCAAAGGAGTCGTTATAGCCGTCATTGTTAGGGCTGAAAGCTGTTGGGACCACGAGCTCGTCACATTGTTCCACTGTGATGGTCAGATTAGCTTGTGACCGACAGCCAAATTCATTCACAACAATAGCATTGTAGGTTGTAGTTGTTGGGGGGCTTGCTTGTGTTTGTGTAGCTGTGGGATCCGCCAAACCGTCTTTCGGGTTCCAAATGATGGAATCTTCATTGAGACCTAAGGTGACACTTTGGTAGAGGCCGAACGGCTACATCCACACGGTCGGAATCCACACAACCGTACTGGTTGGTTGCAACAAGTTGATAGGTTGTAGTGGAAACGGGAAAAGCAGATGGCTGAACAGCATTGGCATTGCTGATGGTATTTTGAGGACGCCATTCATAGGAATTGGCATTATCCTCTGCCAGGAGCTGCGTGGTATCATTCCGGCAAATCTCTTGATCAGGCCCGGCTTCTGTTTGAGGCAAAGGATGGACGGTAAGTGTCATATCATCTGTCTTTTGACAGCCATTGGTATCTGTGACAGTCACTCGATACGTTTTTGTGGAGGAGGGTGAAGCTGTAGGATCGGCTATATCTTTATTATCGAGGCCAATTGAGGGACTCCACTCATAGGTACTTCCACCGGATGCCTGGAGTTGCGTGGCCTGAGTATTGCAAATCTCTTGATCAGGCCCCGCCTCAGCGGGAGGTAAAGGGTGAAGATCAACCGTTATAGTGGCAGTATCCTCACAAGTGCCATCTGATACAATAACCCTGTATTGCGTGGATGTGTCAGGCATTGCAACAGGAGTGGAAGTTGATGAACTGGTCAGTGATTGAACAGATCGATGTGTCAGCAAATGGGACAAAGGCATTTGGTTTTTGGTACATATTCTCCGGAATGCTAAGATTATTGAGAATAAGGCCATCCTGGCCGCTTGTTGCTCCATAAGCTCCTGCGCAGGAATTGGAAGGGTTTGTAGCAACACCGTTTGGGCCACCTGTTACATCTGTGGTTACGGTTGCAGGCAAACTTCCCGAACTGCTCCAGATAACGCCTCCAGCTCCCCCACCACCTGGTCCGAGGCAACCATCCGGATCGTTCAAATCATTATCAGCTCCTTTGCCACCTTGAGCTGTCACAGAAAGCTGGCCATTGAATGCCCCTACATCAAGCAAAACGGTTCCTCCTGCTCCTCCCCCGCCACTTCCATCATCTGAGGCAGCATTGGTTTTATCGCTTCCGTTTGCCTGTACCTGGTTGTTATTACCTGTAATGGAATTGGCACGAACGATGATGATTCCGCCTCCGGCACTTCCCGATATGGGCTGGTTTGTGTTATCATCGGTGTGGCCTGCACCACCGCCACCACCCGGGAAAACTCGATTCTGAGCATTGGAATAACCTCCCCTTTACGTCCACCGTTCCCCGATGCCATCGTATAAGCGTAATCGGATTCACCACAACTCGTGTTGCCCGGGTTATTATTCCCGCCCCTGAAGCCCTTACCATTCATATCCATATCGGCATTTAAAGTCAGATTTCCGCTCACTTCAAGAGCAAGGACGCCCCCGGTGGTCCCGTCCCATGCAGGGGCTGAGAGATTCGTTGTAACGGTAGCATTGTTGTAGGTTGGTACACGTATAAGCTGCACAAAATCCACTGGCATGTAATTGCGAGACAAAGGAGCTCGTAAAACCACCGTATTGCCATTGACATCGGTTACATCCGCAAATTCGTAATTGCCGGCATTTTCATAATTGACCACAGATCCATAACTGGAGGTGTTTGTGGTGTTGATCGATGCGCCTTTCATCTGAATCATCACAACCCGATCACCTGCTGAAAAACCTCCTGCTGACGACACCTCAACTAAAGTGGAACAGGATGTCACATTAATATTGGTGACCTCAGCATAATTGTTAATTGTTCCGGAAATGTTGTTTTGCCCCATAAGCCCGATAGATACCAATAGCAAGGGAATAACTAGCAGAATCAAAAAGAACTTTGGTGTGCAAGTGCTCATATAGAAAATAGCTTGCTATTTAATAACGATTGCCCTAATGGTAAATTTTCACTTGCCTACAACCAAAAATAAAGAAGATATGGATTTGTCAATGGACAGAGGCCAATTTTAACTTAAGTGGGACACACCCAATAGACTCGATCGATTCAATATATTGCAACAATAACCCAAGGCACACTTTTCAATAACGCTCACACCCGTCAATTTGGAGAACAAAATCAGGTCCGTAAGCCAGAGAAGGCGTCTGGAAACCAACAACATAATTCTTTTGAACAATGTTTTGCATGATTGCAACCGATGAACGTGCTGTGAGAGTATATCCATCAGGTGTCGCCATTCGTGCTTCCTCAACGCGCCCTTCTTCACCGGCAACCTGCCCCCATATATAACTTTTCCCTTTTTGACGCTGCTCCTCCGTTGGGCCCCAAACTTTCCTGTCGATGCGTTTTTGCAAAAACCGTTTCACTGCCGGCATTTTGAGCAACCAGCGCAATCTATTACTCCACTTCATTTGCTTGACGATCTGATCAGAAGCGGCCATAAACACCTTAATATTGGAAATACCTGTGCTATAGTAAGCTGTAGCCACATCGCCCCAGGGTATGGTGACGGAAAGTTGAGTAAATGAGCCGTAATCCACCTCTTTGGTTTCATAAGCTGCCGGCACTCAACCCACCCTTGTCGATATTTTCCACGGCTGTTTTAGCCGTGCCGCGGGAAAAGCCGCCCCCTAAACCGGCAAATGCTAATTCCAGAAAAGACGCCTCCGGCATTTGCTGCCGTAAATAAGCAGCTAAGCAGTCGGTAGGGACAACATCGAACCCCGCACCGGGAAGGAGCATGATACCGGCTTCCTCGGCATATTGATGCCAAGAAGCGAGCTTTTCAAATACCTGGAACTCCCCGGTTATGTCTAAATAGTGGGTTTGCGTGCGGATGCAAGATTCGACAACAGGTTGAGCCGTGTAAACAAAAGGACCGGCACAATGGATAACAACATCTGCTTCGGTGAGAATGGAATCGAGTTTATCGGGATTGTCCAATTCACATGGATGAGCTTCAACGTTGAATTCTTCGGCCATTTGGCTCAGCCTTTGCTCATCCCTGCCGCTGATAACGGGGTCAACACCTTTATCCTGTGCTTCCTCGGTTATGAGACGCCCTGTATAACCGTAAGCTCCATATATGACAACTCGTTCCATTGGTACGTTCTGTTCTTTATCTTGACAATAATTGAAATGCTATTTTAGTCCTTTGCAATTGTCACACGTAAAGTGCTAACCGCGCCAACAACTCGTACAACCGTTCAATCATGTAACTAAAAACCAACCAAAAAGGTGCATAATCCAGGCGAATATAACCATGAACATCCCATTGACTGTTGTAGGCCCAAGGGCAGCTTCCTGTAACAAGGTCAAGGAACAAGCCTGTAAAGTATTCAACCGTAAATATCAGAATTGTATAGCCGATCAAGCGTGTCACTAAGGGATAGCGGTCGAGGAGGCTCTGGGCAACCGGCATGAGAAAAGCGATACTGCCGTAAATGAGAAACATCCATAAATAAGAAGTGCCGGTAAGCGACAGATCCAGGGTGTGTTGATTGACCACTTGATTGACAAACTTGGAGATAGCTGTAAAAAAGATTTCAACCGTCATCCCAAAACAGCCAAAACATAGAAACAGGAACACTTTCCTCCTCATGCCTGTGAAGGTAACCTGTGTGAGGGAGACTGGCAAAATGGGCTTCTCAACATGAGATGTTGCATACTTCCTTAGCTTCTGATCGCCTCAACCGGATCGAGGCGTGCTGCATTAAGGGCAGGTAAAAAGCCTGAAACCAGGCCAATGGCAACGGAAAGCCCCACACCGAGCAAAAAGTTGTACAATGTAAGGACAAAATTGAAGTCCACGATATTCTCCGCAATAATTGTTAAAAGGTAGACTAACAACATGCCTATCAAGCCGCCTGTTAGACACAATATGACGGACTCGGTTAAGAACTCGAACATGATAAAGTAATTCTTTGCACCCAATGCCTTTTTAATCCCGATCAAGCTTGTCAAGGATAGCAAAAAGGCCAATCACCCACCCGGCAATATTGATCATGCCGAAAATGGAATTCAGGTTTTTGGATAAAATGCTGATTTGATTAAGGGCAAAGTTATTTTCCCGGGAGGGCTTCAGACGTCTTTGGGCACGCATAACACCTGTCAGTTCGCTTTTCAATGATTCCAGGGTTAAGCCATCCCTTGCTTTAACGGCCAGAAAGGGTTCTTCTCCACGCCTGGAAAACTTAAAAAAACGGTTTATAAAATTATACGGTAAGTAAACCTGGTTGTCGGCACTGAAACCGAGAATGTCATCACCCTCCTCTTTAAGGACGCCTATGACCCTCACATCGCGCCCCTTATATTGGATATAACGCCCCACAATTTGTTTTTTGCGCGGAAATAATTGATCGGCTATATTGGCACCGAGAATGGCCACATTTGAGCCGCTGTTCGCTTCCAACATGGAGAAAAATCGTCCCTCTTGAAAGATGAAGCGTTTTATCTGCTCATAGCGAAACGTTACGCCAACTGTTTCGATATCCTCCATCGAAAGCTCCCGATGCTTCACCATTTGGTCTTCAACCCTCACCACAAGCGAAGCTGAACTTGCACTCTGCACTTTCTTTTGGATCGCTTTCAACTCCTGCCGATCGGAAACGGGCCGTTTAAAATATTTCCACCATTCGTAATTCTCATCGCCAAAATTCCAAGGCCATCTCTGGATATAAATGACGTCATCCCCGAGTTTTTCAATACTGCTTCGAATATTGCGTTCAAGGGAATCGACAGCAGTGAAGACGGAAATGATACAAAGAATACCGATGGTGATCCCGAAAAGGGAGAGAAATGAGCGCAATTTGTTTGTTACCAGCTCATTTATTGCAATGAGGACACTCTCAACAATGATCTTGAAAAATACCCGCATAGAAGAGGTAAAATTACCAATGTCTATTGGCATTGGCTTAACCAAAAGCTAAGTAATAAAACAAGTATTGTTCTCTCTGGCGTGATCTTAGAAACTGCCCAATCATTTTGCTTACTCCCAACAATTGAAACAAACAGGATGATTCGATAGTTGGTAAAGCTTGGAATTCTTATACGTCACCTTTTCTAAATGAAATTTTAGATACCACGGGTAGAGGTTCCTGCCAACAATGTGGCTAAAGCCACTGTTAGATAAGCTTTTGAACCCTTGGCTGGCAACTTTCCAAAAGTTACCGGAAAAGAGGGCGGCACATGTGGAATCCATAAAGCGGAAAACTTTTGGAAAGTTATTCAATATTCATTGCCGTCAGCTTCAGCCAACGGATAACAATCAATTAACGATAGCGGCTTTAGCCGCATTGTTGTACCCACAACCATTGGAACCCGTGGCCGTGTTATTCTATGAAATTTTTAGAGGGGGTTCGCTGCCACTCTTGAATTAGTATCTTTGCACTTCTTTTTGTAAATCCCTCAAAAGTTTGACGTTCTATGAAATTATCTCAATTTAACTATGAACTTCCGGAAGAATTGATAGCAAAATATCCCTCCGAGGAGCGCGATCAGTCACGATTAATGGTTGTAGACCGGAAAACGGGTTCCATTGAGCATAGAACGTTTACCGATATCATTGACTATTTCAATGAAGGCGATGAAATGGTGG
>PXTV01000241.1:0-6741 GCA_003022985.1 Bacteroidetes bacterium SW_11_45_7
TGCTTAAAAGAAAAGCATTTGGTTTTAGAGATATGGATTATTTCGTATTGAAGATACTATCAATGCACTTGAATAGGTACGCGTTATTTTGAAGAACCACTTTTGGAAAGTTGCCAGCCAAGGATTCAAAACCATATACAGCAGTGGCTTTAGCCACATTGTTAGCAGGAACCTCGAACCGTCTTATTCTGATGCTTAAAAACCTTTTAGCCATTGTCCTAAAAAAATCGTAATTTTAGTATATATACCATGCTTTGTCATCCTGCTTGTTCAAAACAAGGTTTATCAAACTTCTCCATCAAAATCAATAGCTTATGGCACGCCTGATCATCATCTTCACATTGTTCCTTGCCAGCGGGGTAGCTTTTAGCCAGTCACCCATTGCCCACAAGCATTTAGATGCCAACAATATCAGCGCCCGCTTTAACGCAAATGGCAATAATTTTTGGAATATTCCACAGCCTGATTCTGTATTCAATGCCAATACAGCTCAGTATAAATTTCCTGCCAATGCTGCTACGGGTACAATTTTTTCAAGCAGTCTTTGGATGGGCGGTGTTGTGCAGGATTCGATTTACACTGCTGTTTCATTGGCTGGTGTTCCAACATCCGGCAGTAATCCTACAAGTTCGCAGGAATTCTGGACAGGCCCCATCCCGGCAAATGGGCAACCATCGAATGCTCATGCCAACAAGTGGAACAAAATATGGAAAGTTGCCAAATCAGAAGTGCAAGCCCATATTACAGATTATCAGGCCAATGGGCAAATCGATGGCCCTGTACCGGCAAGTATTCTCCACTGGCCGGCAAAAGGCAATCCCCAAGCAGAGGGCAATAATGGGGCTTCCCTTACCATCAACCAGGATGCTGCTCCTTTTGTGGATGTAGATAGCAACGGCATTTACGAGCCCAATAAAGGGGATTATCCGGCTATGAAAGGCGATCAGATGCTGTGGTGGGTATACAATAGTCTTTACGGCCAAAAGTCAGCTACCGGAGGTGGGCAAATGAGCGTTGAAATTCGCGCTTCCGCTTATGCCTATCGGGGAAATAACGACTCGCTTCTCAACCAGACCACATTTGTGCAGTACGAAGTGGAGAACAAAGGGAGCAAGACGTACCAGGATTTTTATTTAGGCAGCTACACCGATTTTGATCTCGGTTGTTTTGACAATGATTATGCAGGAAGCCATCCATCAACCAATAGTTACTATGCCTACAATGGCACCCCGATCGATACATGCAATTATGACGGTCTTAACTTAGGGTATGGCAAGAATCCCCCAATGCAAATGGTTACGATTTTGGATGCTCCTCAACAGGATTCTTTAATGAGCTCTTTTATTTATTATCTCCAAAAGGCTACATTACCAGATTATAAAGATTATCAAAGATCTTACAGAGGTTTAAAAGGTCTTCTGAGAGATAGCACCAATTTTACTTATGGGGGAAGCGGCTTTGGCGGTACGCAGCCAACGAAATATCTCTTTCCAAGCGATCCTTGTGATACATCATCGAATGCCTGGTCCGAATTATCGGCAGCTAATGCACCTGCTGAAAGGAATGGTTTAGCAGGCATTGGGCCTGTTCAGCAGTTTTCACCGGGCCAAACAGTTGAGGTGGAATGGGCTTATGTGACGACCCGGCCCGATACCAGCCAATGCGCATTCGGCTTCCCGGCATCCAAGGTGCAGCATATCAGACAATTTTACAAAAACAGCAATGATGTAGTAAGTAGTACGCAAGAGCCACCATCTGCGTCAAAACAAGTGCAAATCTTTCCCAACCCGAGCGATGAGCAAATCCATATTACCTTTAGCCAGCATAATAATGGGCCAACAATACTCACTTTAGTGGATAGTAAAGGGCAGGTCCAATTAGAAAAGCAACTCAAGGGAGGAAAAACAAGTTTGGATATTAGCTTTCTTGAAAGCGGTGTGTATTTTATACGGTTAGAGCAGAACAACAAAACCCGGAATCGGAAAGTGATCGTTCGGTAATTGAAAGAGGTATCTTCCCCAATTATACCTTAGGAAGATAGGAGTCATATCTCCTGTAAGGTGGTGAGTTACGCTATCAGGCATAGAACTGATGTGACTCGAATTCCGGCAAGACCTCAATTTTGCTCAATGGTTTTTTGATTGGACGTAATGAGCCATTTTGTTGTAGGCCTCGTAAACACGGGATTGCAGGTTTCTATATAAAGCCGGGGTTTGGTCAATTTTTTCTTCCACTTTGTTAAGCGTTAGCTGCTTCAGGAAGTTTGCCACTTGATCATCGATTCGGTCATTTTCATCGATAAGCCAGCCCGCGTCTTGCAACATGTACCAGTTATCGCTGTTTCGATCGCCACAAAACAAAATACAGGAATTGGATGCAATAGCACTAACGGCTTTTGACGGCACTGCAATGTGCGTCCAGGATGTATAAAGGGTAACCAGGTGAATTTGTATAAAATGAAGCTTATTCCTGGCCACGCGGTCAACTAAAACAACACCTTCCTTGTTTTTTGCATATTCTTTTACTTCAGCCGCTTTGCTCCCGTAAAGCGCTAATACAAGTTGGTGTTTTTCGGGCTCGATGTGATCGATAACAGCTTTAATAAATTCGGGATTGTGGGCGTCTCCAAGGTTGCCACAATAGCCGAGTGTGATCTTATTCTTTTGCAACCAATCGGGCTCATCGTATGATTTGTCCTGATGAAACAATACGCCACAGGGAAGGATGATGGTGGCAAGATCTTGCTGGAATTCCTTTTTTAAATGTTCAGCTTGCTTAGGCCCCAATGCGATCAAAAGGTTGGGGTCTCCTTGATAAGTTTTGCTTTTGGCCCCCTTATACAGCGGATTTTTGGGACTGATTTTGCCGGTAACAGCAAAAAACTCGGGAAAAAGATCAAAGGTCCATAAACACCAATCGATCTCTTTACCAAAGAGCAATGAGCACCAAAAAGGCAACAACGGTGGACTTGTGGAACAAACAATTAGTGAGTGTTTGAATTTGCGGGCCTTGAGGGCTAACATCAAGCCATCGTAGAGGAAAGTGATAAAACGGAGCAATGCATTCCGACCCTGGTAAGGAGTTTTGATGTTCGTTACATGCCCCACAGGTTCGCGATCAGCACCTCCACCTTCAAATGTTCTGTCTATACAGAGGATATTGCATTTGATATTGTAATGATCCTGTAAATATTTGACCATATCCCATATTGACTCGCCATTAATATTGGGATTTGGCGGGTAATGTCTGGTTAAGAAGGTGATTTCTTGCGGCATAATAGAGATAGTGAGTTGAGCTTAGGCAGGACCAGGACAGGAAAAGGACGATTTTTACACGCGTTCCCTCATCGAATTGTACATCTGTTCAAGTGTGGAGGTCAAGTCGTAATAGTAGTCCCATTCGGGATAGTGGTTTTTAAACTTTTGTACATCGCTTATATACCAGATATGATCGCCCACTCGGTTTTGCTCACTGTAAGAGTAATTCATTTTATTGCCGGTAATTTTCTCGCATAACTCGATAGCTTCGAGCATTGAACAATTGGCAAATCTGCTTCCACCGGCATTATAAACTTCTCCACAACGCGGATTTTGATAAAAATGCCAGAACATGTTTACAAGATCGTAACTGTGGATGTTATCGCGCACTTGTTTGCCCTTATAACCAAATATTTTGTAATGGCTTCCCGTAATGGCGCATTTCATAAGGTAAGCGAGAAAACCGTGTAATTGGGCACCCGAATGATTAGGTCCTGTCAAACATCCCCCGCGGAAGCTGGCTGTCTCCATATTGAAGTAATAGCCGTACTCCTGGACAAGGACGTCAGCTGCCACTTTAGAAGCACCGAATAACGAATGTGTCGTCCTGTCGATACTCATTTCTTCGTCAATGCCCCTCTCGTAATATTTGTGGCTTTGCTCAACTTCCCAGCGTTTTGGCCATTCAACAAGTGGCAAATAATTGGGATTATCACCGTAAACCTTGTTGGTGGAAGTGAAAATGAAAACGGTGTCAGGACAATAAAGACGGGAGAGTTCCAAAAGGTTAAGCGTCCCTGTTGCATTAACGCTAAAATCGACAAAAGGCTCTTTTGCAGCCCAATCATGACTCGGTTGAGCAGCGGTATGCACGATAAGCTTAATGTCTTTTTGATACTTTTCATAGATTTCTGTCAATTGATCAACCTTACGGATATCGATATCGTGGTGCTGATAATTGGAGTACTTTTCCTGCAGGACACTTTTGTTCCAGTTTGTTGAGGCACCGTTGCCAAAAAAATAAGCTCGCATGTCGTTATCAATACCAATGATAAGATCGAACTTATCTGCCAGAAACGCTACAGATTCACTTCCAATAAGCCCTGTAGATCCAGTTATTAAAGCTATATCCATAAAATCGGTGATTTATAGTGTTGATAAAACCGGCCAAGACTGCTGCTTACGGCCAAGCTGCACCGGGAATAATGGCAAAATAACAGAAAAGCTTCCAAAAGGACAATGGGGAAATCCTATAAATAAATAACCGAATAACATATCTGTCTTCTCCCCTTTTGACACGGTGAATGCTCTTTTTTACCAGTAGGCCTTAGTCGCTATTACTTCTGTCGTTCGCCTGTGAAATAACTAAGGTTGGGGGTAGTTACAACTGCCGATGTACATTTTTCCAATGCGGTAAATCCAATTGATTTTATCCCAACCTTCCTCCGGCTTCAACTTTGGAAAGATGGGATAAGCAGTGCATTGAAATTAGTTACTGATCACAAACTTCCGGCTCAACGTCCCGTTGGGCGTTGTAACAGTAGCCACATATACGCCAGCTGGTTGCGCATTGAGGGTAATCGTTTGCCGGTTACCGGTCATTGTTGATCGATGGATCAGGCGACCCTGAATATCGCGAATCCTGATGGTAGCTCGATCAACGATCTCATATGTTTCCACCATCAGCTTATCCTGTACATAAGTTGGATAAATCCTGAGATTACCGGATGGAGAAGGTGTTTCGATGCCAACTGCTGTTAAGGTGTCGCAATAACTGTTGTTGCTCATATCGGGATCGGGCGCTTGGTTCGGGGCCATCACAAAAGGGCAAACCTCGCTTTGAAATGAATCTTTCTCGTGGAAGTCAGTAATGTTCCCTATTTGTAATGTGGTACTATCCCCCGGTAGAAGGTTGATGGAATCATGGACTTGATGATAGTGATTATCCCTGCACATCCTACTATCATCGATTCTGTAATACGTGCTTAATCGGTGAATTGTGTCTTTTGTACTGTTATTCCGAACTGTGGCGTAGAGATCGTAAAGAACGTTGTAAATATTCGGGCCGGGAGTCTGCTCAAAAGATAGATTGTCTGTATATGAGTCAGTTAAGGCTATATCAACCGATCTGTCTTGAGCTGTATCCGGTAAGTGAATGGTTTTGAACAGGAGTACATTGCTGTTCCTTTTTTGCTGGAGGCCAGTCATACCTAAAACGCTGTCCCGGACATACATATCCTTCACAACCCGGCTCGAATCGCCAAACGCCACCAGGTCACTCATTTGCTGGCTCATGGTTATGCTTTTAACTTGCCATTCCGATTTTTGCGGATTGAGCCCGGCCAGTATTAGACGATCCTGCCACGTAGTAAGTACAGGTGCAGTGGCAAAATTTGAGATTAAGCTCTTTTGGGCTATGATGTTGAGTGAATCGTTCAAATAATATAAGTTTTCACCATCAGTAGCTGCAATGGTATCACCTTGCCAATGAGTGGCATCGATAGGATTGAAACTTGTGTTTTTGTGCAATTGAGTAACTTCTTCATTGTACAGGGCAATGCCCCCTTGAAATATGAATGCAACCTGCTCTTGTCGATAGGATACATGAAAAACAGGGCTCTCCATGTTATGCGATGTGATGAAGAATGACTGACCATTTGGCGTGAGCCCATATAGTGAATCAGCTATAATCAAAGATGAATCGGATGGAAACGTATAGCTTTCGCGAAGGTTTTCACCTCCCAATGAAAACTGCCATTGGGTAGATGAACTGTCGCTCGACATGAATGCTTTATTCATAAGAGAACCCGCTACAGGCATCCCGCACGGGGATTTATTATGTATGCTCACTAAAATTTGACCGCCTGGTTTCTTTTGTAAAGAACTAAACTGACCTCCGTTAAAAGAAGAAGTGTTAATACGGACGAAGGTATCAGATGCGGCTTGCCGGTGGAGCAACAAAGGATAAAAAGGGTCTCTACGCTCATCCTGTTCACTCCCCATGATCCACCAACCGTTTCCATTGGCCATCACACTTTTGGCCTTCATAGAGTAAGACCGACTCCAAACTCGTTCAATGGGTTGAGGTTGGGCCTGGCCATAGCTACCGGCAAGGCAGAGAAGAAGGATCGCCAAAACAACTTGAGGCCGGCATGGCCAATGAAATTTGGGAAAAGGGTGCATATAACAGGAATTAGTTTTAACTTAAATTTATACAAAATCATTTGATTCTACAATGATATTAACAAAAACCAGGCTACTTCTCAGATGCGAAATTGCAAAGGATGCTCACTCAACCTCTTTTAAAAAGAAGTGTGGTGTGGATATAGGTTCAAGAAAGGTATTTGAACAGAGCCGGGTACTTGTTAGCCAATTGCTGCGTTACCGATGGAACCCGATTTGAAGGCCGACAATCACCCGTGGTAATTCTGCAAAATCACGGGATTCCGTATAGGTATTGTTCTTGAACAAATCCGAAAAGCGA
>PXTV01000241.1:6805-8398 GCA_003022985.1 Bacteroidetes bacterium SW_11_45_7
TTGATCCGGGTCATCGTATTTATTTTTATACACGTGTTTGCTCATGAACGACCAATTCCCATAAGCGCCAAGATCGAGAAATGTCCCAACAATATTCCCACGCTCACCAAAATTGAACCTGTTGTGCAGGGATAAGCTGAACTGGTCCAGGTTGAATGACTCATTATCGTGTTGCCGGGTTGTTGGCACTGTTTTATCATCCGTTTGGGAAAGGTTGTAGGTAAGCGTATTGTACTGCAGGTCCGCTATTGCAGAATAGACAGAGCTGAGTTTCAATTTGTACCTGACGCCAAGCCCGGCTTGAAACGATGAGCCGTAGTTTGTGCTTGCCTTCTTGCTGGAGGGATAATCGATAACAAAGCCAACGAATGCATAAGGGTGAACAAAATGTTTGCGATTCGGGCCAAATGTTTCCACAGTAGTATCTTCCTTCACTACATTTTCCTTCAGCAGTACTTCTTGTGAAATTGCCGTAAATGGAACAAGGCAAATTGACAGGATGATAAACAAAGAGAAGCTGTTCATTTGGTTTTAATTTTATGTGTTTTTGTAAAGCCTTTGTAATGAAAGCGGATAATTTGGCCGGGTTTTTTTGCTGATCAATCGATGGATAAGGGGTTGGTTTGGGTGACACGGATAACGGAGTATTTATTGAGATAGCCGGCAGCGTTTTGAATATGGTAATAGAGCAGAGGGCGCTTCTGACCAATTGGATTGGGGTTAAGAATATTGCTTTGGAATAAAGCTGTGCCATCTCTTTCAAAAAGGTTAGGGTTGATGGTGTCTGAGGGTTCCCAATAGGCGTCTTTGATCTGCACCTTTAATTCTTGGTCCTCCTTCTTGAGCCGAAAGGTTGAAGCTGTATCATGGTGGCCGGTAAAATAAAGGGCACTTGGCACACCGTAACCGTGCGCATAGTCGAAATAAGGATGGAGTGAGGCCGATTCTTCGATTTTTTTCTTGAGCTCCGTATTGGTCCAATCCGGGTTTTGTTCCAATAGACAAGCAGCAAATCCCGTTACAAGCGGACTTGAAAATGAGGTGCCCTGCGTTTGTGTATACCCCCTTTGATTGGCAGCCATCACATGTCCATAAGCAGAGACATTGGGCTTGAGCCGTTTATCTGCCGTAGGGCCATATGAACTAAAGGAAGCGTGATAACCGCGCCGGGGTGAAATGCCGCCCACTGTTAACACGCTGTCTGCATCGGCAGGCGAACCGATAGTCTTCCATTTATTGGTGCCTTCATTACCTGCAGCACTGATCACCAACATACCTTTGCGTGCCGCAATGTTAGCGCTGCGGGCTACAAGACTGGTTTTCCCGTCCATCTCTTCCGGGAAGTAACGCTGATAGGTGTAGCCAAGCGAGTTATTGATGATATCCGCTCCCATCCGGTCAGCCCATTCCATTGCAGCCACCCAATTTTCTTCTTCTCCTATCCCTTCACCGAATAAGCGCTCCGTTCGGGCTAAAAGAAATTCTGCTTTTGGTGCCATCCCCATGAGTGTATCGCCATAGCGTCCGGCTATACAGGAAAGAACCATCGTTCCATGTTTGAAGCCGCCAAAAACATCCTGGTCGTTTTGAACG
>PXTV01000242.1:0-7327 GCA_003022985.1 Bacteroidetes bacterium SW_11_45_7
ATGAATCATTGAATTGAACGGTCATGGGGGCGCAGCCATCCGTTGGTGTTGCTGAAAAACCGGGAGCGGGCCCATTTACAGTGATGTAATTATTCCTCATCATGGTGTCCTTGCAGCCATTCTGGTCAGTGATGATCAACTGAACATCGTAAATACCGGGCTCCTGGTAGGTAAAGCTGGGATTGGCCCCATTGAAACTATTGCTATCGGTGATCCATTGATAGCCATCTGCGTCTTGGGAGCTGTCGATAAAGCTGACGCTTAACGGTGCACAACCAATTGTTGTATCTGCTGTAAAAGACGCTTTTGGATCTGTAATGGTAAAGGTTTTGGTTTCTTCCTTCCGACATCCCGAAACCGTATCTAAAACAGTAAGGCCAACAGTATATTCGCCCGTACTATCGAATGTATGGGGTGCAGGAGATGGGCCGTTGACGGTATCGCCATCACTAAAGGTCCACTCCCAATGGTCTGGATCCAACGATTGATCATTCAAATCAATGGTATAGGGATCAGTACAGCTTTGACCAACACTAAAGACCGCATTGGGAGGGAAGATATGAATATAATCTTCCTTGATCATGGTGTCGGGACAGCCATTATTCAGGACAACATGGGTAACAGTAAATTTACCCGTATCACCGTATTCATATGAAGGATTCTCATCCGTGGATACACCGCCATCAAACAAGCGGTTGTTGGGTTAGCTGTAAAATCAACAGTTGGTGTATCACCTGCTTCTATATAGGCCGTTTCGGTAAGCGTATCCCTACAACCGGCAGCATTTTGAATCGTCAGAGACACGTCATACTTGCCTTCTGACGAGTATGTGTGCGAGGGATTTTGTGATGTGGATGTTGAACCGTCCCCGAACTCCCAAGTCCAGTTGGTAATTGCCTGGTTGGATGTAGACTGATCGGTGAAGTTAACCGGAAGTGATACACATCCTTTTTTCTTGTCTGCATCAAAGCCGGCTTCCGGTTCCACGATTGTAATATAACCCGTTTCCATATATGTGTCTTCGCAGCCCTCATTATTGGTGATGGTTAATGATACGGTATATTGACCCGGCTGCGTGTAAGTATGGGATGGGTTTTGCGTACTTGATGTATCGCCATCACCAAAAGTCCAGGTCCAGTCTACAGCATTGGCAGATTGATCGGTAAACTGCACAGTGAAAGGCACACTGCAAGCATCCGTTTGGTTAGCAGTAAAATCAGCATTGGGCGGACTTTTAACAGTAATGTAATTCTGTTTTGTCAACGTATCGCTACAACCTGTGCTGTTTTCAGCAATGAGTGTAACCGTGTAAGAACCGGTTGAATCGTAAGTATGAGAAGGGTTTTGTTGGGTAGATGTGTTACCATCGCCAAAATCCCAAGTCCATTGGTCAGGAGTTGGGGATGTGATATCAGTGAATTGGACAGTGCCAGGGGCGCATACATCAAATTTGTTAACGGAAAAGCCAGCGTCCAATTCCTCAATGGTTACAAAGTCAGTTTTTGTCATACTGTCTTTGCAACCGAAAGTGTCCTGCACTGTTAAGCTCACATCGTAAGAGCCAACAGAAGTATAGTTCTCGGATGGGCTTTCTGCTGTTGAGCTGTTGCCATTCCCAAAATCCCAATTATAGGAAAGGGATGAGCCGTTGGATTGGTTGGTCAGATTCAGTGTAAGCGGTGGTTCACAAGCTGTATTCGGCTGCCCCGTGAATTGCGCCTCGGGGCTATCGGCAATCTCGATAAGATCGGAAACCGTTTTTTCATCTTTACAGCCATTGCTGTCTATTACTAAATGGGTGACATCGTAACTACCCGGATTAGTATAAGTTTCTGAAGGGTTGGGGACAAAATTGTCATTGCCATTCCCAAAATCCCAACTATAATCCTGAATACCTGCTGAACCGGGTTGGCTCTGGCTTGTAAAATCAGCAGTAAAAGGGGTGCATCCTTTTGTTTGATCTACAGTGAAATCTGCTACCGGATCGTGAAAGACGGTAAGATAATTCGTCTTTGTGATGGTATCCGAATCACTACCGTTAGATACGATTAGCGTAACTGTATAATCGCCAGGGTTTACATATATTGCTCCCGGATTTTGTTGGCTCGAAGAGTTTCCATTACCGAACTTCCACTGCCATGAAGTGGGATTACCCGAGGATTGATCCGTAAAGGAAACAATCAGGGGACTGCAATCGGCTTTGATATTAGCCGAAAAATCGGCAGTTAATTGAGCAAAAGTTTGTGTTGATAAGGTGACAAGCGCAATCGTCAGCCATATTGTCGTAAATCTGAGCATTTTCATTTTGCAGGGTGTTTGGTTGTAAGTGTTTGGGGTTATCGTGTCCCGTTATACGGAAATAAGCCGCTAAGGTTATAGGTAAGTGGTAAAAGATTGTTTAAAGCGCCCATGCCAAAACCTGAAGTAACAGGAAAAGGAAAGTTTTTCTATGCTTGTTCTTTAAGGGATGATTTGATGAGCTGTAAGGACAGAAGGAATTGCGGACATCAATCGAGCAGTAGCTACCCTCAAATCACATGATAAGCGTAATTTTACAAAGGTTCTTATTCTAAGAAGCACGAAATCAGATAGCTATGAGTATTTGGCACAATGAGGAATTTACCTCGGAAACCCTGAACACAATGGGGCAACAAACGATGACAGCCCAGTTGGGCATACAGTTTACTGAAACAGGCGAGGATTATCTGAAAGCTACTATGCCAGTGGACGAGCGGACAATCCAGCCGATGGGCCTTTTACATGGCGGTGCATCTGTTAGTTTGGCGGAGTCGATGGGTAGTGTAGCCGGCACTCTGTGTGTGGATTGGCAGAAACAAGGTGTTGTAGGTGTAGAGGTGAATGCCAACCATTTGCGATCAGTTATAAGTGGCCAAACAGTAACCGGCACTGTTAAGCCCCTTCATATAGGCCGGCAAACACAAGTATGGGAGATCAAAATTCATGACGACAGCGATCGTTTGTGCTGCGTTAGCCGCATTACGCTGTCAGTGATCAATCTGAGTCAAGCGCAACAGGCTCATGCCAGGCAGAAACAGGAAGAAGCTGGAAGGTAAGACTGTGATGTTGAAGGTGGATCTGATTTGCTCACCAAGACATCATCAGGGCAAATAATGAAAATCCCAAAACCAAAGTGATCAGATAGAAAATTGCCTAAAGTGTATTGATTATTAGCTTTACTTACTGTTGAATTCGTTCATAGCCCTTTCAATACCTGCAGTGCCAAATTTGAGAATTGCATCTGAAGCAAGTTCAATACGCTCTTCCAGCTGCTTTTTTTGATCATCTGTCCATTTGCCGAGGACATAATCTACCTGTTTACCTTTTGGAAAGTCATTGCCAATACCGAATCGAAGGCGGGGAAATTGCCCGGAGCCAACCGCATCAATAATATTTCGCAACCCGTTATGGCCCCCATCGCTTCCCTTTTTCCGCAACCGTATTTTGCCAATTGGAAGCGACACGTCATCTGTTACCACCAAAACCTGGTTAAGGGCAATCCCTAATTCTTTCATCCAATAATTGACTGCCTTGCCACTCAGGTTAACGAGGGTTGTTGGTTTAACAACGTGAAAGGGACGCCCTTTGTGTCTGAAATCTGAGATAAATGCATGACGGCTTTGCACAAATTGTACGTCTTTTTTCCGGGCAAGATGATCGAGAATATCAAAACCGATGTTGTGCCTGGTTCCGGCATATGTCTCCCCTACATTCCCAATGCCAACGATCAGGCTTTTCACAAGAACTGCGATTTGGTTCTACAATAGGGCATAAAAAAACCGGGCTCCAAAAGGGCCCGGCCTTATAGATGGTTAAAAGTTTATTCGCTTTTTTCCTCTTCGCCTCCTTCTGAGCCGGAGCCTTCGCCCCCTTCACTGCTCTCTTCACCTTCGCCACCTTCACCTTCTTCTGTTTCTTCACCCTCTTCACCTTCTTCTGTCTCACCTTCTTCACCGGGCTCAGGTATAGCTGCACCTTCCATTGCCTTTGGTGATGCCACAATGGCAATTGCGTATTCAGGTGAGTCGAGGATTTCAATCTCGCTAAATGCGATATCAGCGATCTGCATGGCTTTGCCAACACCTAATTCTTCCACATTCACTTCAATTTCCTCAACCAGGTTTTTTGGCAGTGCTTTTACTTTTAATGATCTGCGTTTCACAATCATCTTACCACCACCTTCTTTTACCCCTTCCGGCACGCCTTTAAATGTCAATGGAACCTCAGTAATAACCTTTTTATCAGGCACAAGCTCCAGAAAATCGATGTGATGAAGACGATCCGAAACAGGATGAAATTGGATATCCTGAATAATCGCTTCCCACTCTTCACTGCCATCAATCACTACTTTTGCTTTCTGGAATTTGTGAGTATAGACAATTTTGTTGAATTCGTTTTCGTGGGCATAAAACATCGTATTGCCACTTGCCCCGCCATAAATGTTGCACGGGACAAAATTTTGTTTGCGCAGGCGTTTATTTGCCGATTTCTTGGTCTCGGTTTTCTTCTTGCCTTCTATTCGAATTGCCTCCATTGTTACTTGTTTACCTTCATTTTAAAATTCACTATCAATAAACAGGGAATTGATCGATTTATGTTCGTGTAAATGCCTAATGGCCGTTGCAAAAATCGAATCGACTGATAACACCTTAATCTTGGGCGACTCCTTCTTTAGAGGTATTGTATCACATACGACAAGTTCAGTGAGTTGGGAATTGTTGATATTTTCATAGGCATTGCCTGATAGAACAGGATGTGTGCCTATTGCTCTTACACTCTTAGCCCCCTTTTCCATAAGAATATCAACAGCATTGCAAAGGGTATTGGATGTGTCAAAAATGTCGTCAACAATCACGATATTTTTATCCTTCACATCGCCAATCACCGTCATTGTTGACACTTCATTAGGGCTCATCCTGTGCTTGTCACACAATACGAGATCGGCATTGAAGTGTTGGGCATAAGCCCGGGCTCGTTTTGTACTTCCTACGTCAGGTGAAGCAAATGCCAGGTTCTCAAGCCCAAGTGATTGGATGTAGGGGATAAATATGGCAGAACTATTCAGGTGATCCACCGGGATATCGAAAAAACCCTGAATTTGGCCAGCGTGCAGATCCATGGTCATAACCCGGTTGGCACCTGCTGCTGTAATAAGATTGGCGGTAAGTTTGGACCCAAGGGAAACACGCGGTCTGTCTTTACGGTCTTGGCGGGCAATGCCGAAATAGGGGATAACAGCTGTTATATAGCTGGCTGATGCACGCTTGGCTGCATCGATCATCATCAACAATTCCATAAGATTATCAGAGGGAGGAAATGTTGATTGGATCATGAACACATAGGCACCGCGCACAGATTCGTTGATGACGGGTTGAAATTCGCCATCGCTAAAAGTCTGGGTCTTAAGGTCCCCTATTTTCTTTCCATAGTGTTCAGCCATTTTATCGGCCAGGTAGCGCGTGGCTCTGCCCGAGAAAAGCTTGACTTCAGGGTTGTTGTGATATTGTAAAGATGTATGCAAAACAGATCGGCAAAAATAGAAATGATTACACAAATTGAAATGGAAAAAGGGCTGCCAAAATAATGGGCAGCCCTTTGAATCAGTTGTCCGGCCAGGGCTCGAACCTGGACTCTTCAGGACCAAAACCTGATGTGTTGCCAATTACACCACCGGACAATGCCCAAGATGTTGCAAAATTAATAAAAACATTGGATTTCCATAGCTGGCAGATTAAAATTTGATGCTTTTATTATCGTTATGGATTACTTAAATACTACAATTCCACCATAACCCTCAGGAGTAAGGAAAATGCAAAATTAATACTGCTTTGTTTTACATGTGTGCCAGAATTTCTGATTTTTGCCGAATCAATAGTTTTCCGGTTTCATCTAACCTTTTCGGAAGTATTTGCAAATTGCCAAGAACAGGAAAATTGCTACCTTCACGCATCATCTAAAAGTTATACCAAGAAATGGACAATTTCAAGTTCATTAACCGCCTTTCCGGTTGGATCATTTTTGCTATAGCATTAATTGTATATGTATTAACACTTGAACCCACATCAAGTTTATGGGACTGCGGTGAATACATAGCTGCCGCTTATAAGCTCCAGGTTGTCCACCCACCCGGTGCTCCTTCATTTCTTATGCTCGGCCGTCTTTTTACTATGCTTGCACCTAATACGGACTGGGTGGCGTGGATGGTTAACTTTATGTCGGGCCTGTCAACAGCTTTTGCGGTCCTCTTTTTGTTCTGGATCATTACGCATTTTGCCCGCAAAATCATCATGCCCCGGGGGAGTGAATACAGCCATCATAAGATGATCGCCATTATCGGCTCAGGTGCTATTGGCGCCCTTGCCACTACATTCTCGGACTCCGTTTGGTTTTCAGCGGTTGAGGGTGAGGTGTACGCTCTGTCAACCTTCCTTATGATGCTCGTCTTTTGGTCCATTCTCAAGTGGGAAAGTCAAGCTGATGAACCAAATGCCGATCGATGGCTCGTTTTCATAGCGCTCATCCTCGGGATTTCCATTGGTGTTCACTTAA
Source organism: Bacteroidetes bacterium SW_11_45_7 (assembly GCA_003022985.1). GTDB lineage: Bacteria > Bacteroidota > Bacteroidia > Chitinophagales > SW-11-45-7 > SW-11-45-7. The sequence continues at coordinate 6,568 of PXTV01000242.1, forward strand.
TGAGCTTGCTGGCCGTTCCTGCTGTTGCTTTGGTTTATTACTTCAGGCGCTACCAGCCAACACTACAGGGCGGCATCATTGCTTTCTTAATCGGTGCCGGTGTTCTCGTATTAATTTACAAAGTGATCGTCAGTACCATGACGACTATTATGTCCTCTTTTGAATTATTCTTTGTCAATACGCTGGGGATGTTCTTTGGCTCTGGCGTCATTGTATTCATTGCTCTTTTGATGGGCCTGATCATTTTTGGGCTTGTCTACTCCCACAAAAAAAAGAAGACACAACTTAATATTGCTATCCTTTGCCTCTTGATGATTTTGATCGGTTTTTCCACCTATTTTATGGTCATTATTCGTTCCAATGCCAACCCTGCCATTAACATGAACCGCCCCTCCAATGTATTTAGTTTGCTTTCTTACCTGAACCGCGAACAATACGGCTCTAGACCACTGCTCTACGGGCCGCATTTTAACGCGCGTCCTCAAAGCACGGAAACAACCGGAAAGGACTATACTAAAGGGGAAGATAAATATGTTGCAAAAGGGGAAAAGGTCGATTACGAATTTGCCAATGAGGATATGATGTTCTTTCCCCGCATGGGTCACTGGCAGAGGGGAGGTCACGCGCAAGCTTACCGCACTATTTTAGGACTCGGCAAAAACGAGGACCCGACTTTTGCCGATAACATCCGCTTTTTTGTTGAATATCAGATCGGTTACATGTGGTTCCGCTACTTTATGTGGAACTTCTCCGGGCGCCA
>PXTV01000242.1:7334-8456 GCA_003022985.1 Bacteroidetes bacterium SW_11_45_7
CTGGATATCGGGTATTCCATTTATCGATCAATGGATTACCGGTTTACCACAAACCGACATGCCCGATAAGAAAAAGAACAACCCCGGCAGGAATACATTTTACATGCTTCCTTTTATCCTGGGGCTGATAGGGGTGTTTTACCACTATAAACATCACCGCCAGGATTTCCTTATCATCCTCACTTTATTCTTCTTTACAGGTCTCGCAGAGATCATCTTTTTGAACCAACCGCCCTACGAACCGAGAGAAAGGGATTACTCCCTGGTGGGCTCATATATCAGTTATACAATGTGGATTGGCTTAGGCGTGGCGGCCATTTACAATTTCCTGAAAGAAAGGATGGCTCCTCGAACAGGTGCGATTCTTGCCACTGCCATTTGCCTGATTGTCCCGGGTCTTATGGGCGCTCAAGGCTGGAATGACCACGACAGTTCCAATCGCTATACGACCAGGGATTTTGCCAAGAACTATCTCGAGTCATGTAAAGAAGATGGTATCCTCTTCACTCAAGGCGATAATGATACCTATCCGGTTTGGTACATCCAGGAAGTTGAAGGGATACGAACGGATGTACGTGTTGCCAATCTCAGCTTGTTGGGTGTGGATTGGTACATCAACCAACTCCGTTACAAGATCAATGATGCGGAACCTCTCACCCTGACACTTGAAAAAGAGGATATTGCCGGCAATAAGCGCGATGCCGTTCGCTTCTATGAACAAGGGCAACTCTCGCAGGAACAGCACTACGATATTAAACAGGTATTGGAATTTGTGGGAAGTGACAAGCAAAGAACGCAAGTGAGGGTTTCGAGCGGAGAACGTATCAACTATCTGCCCACCAAAAAATTCAAGCTCGATGTGAATAAACAGCAGATCGTTGAGAATGATGTTGTGCCGGACGATCTTGAAGATCAGATTGTTGATCCTCTTAAATGGAATCTTGGGAAAAATAAAAACAATGTGCTCAAAAATGACCTGATATTGCTGGACATTGTTGGCTCCAACCTTTGGGAACGACCGGTATACTTTGCTGTATCGGTAAGCCCCGGCAATCATCTCGGTTTGTCAAATTACTTCCAGCTAGAGGGACTTGCTTACAGGGTTGTACCTGTTAAGGGTGG
>PXTV01000242.1:8492-10829 GCA_003022985.1 Bacteroidetes bacterium SW_11_45_7
CAATGGGGGAATACATACAGAGATGATGTGTATTTGAATGAAAATATCCTGCGGATGACCATGAATTTACGCAGTAACTTTGGGCGGCTTGCCGATAAACTGATCAAGGAAGGCAAGAAGCAGAAAGCTGAGAAGGTGATCGATACAGCTATGAAGGTAATGCCCAGAGATCAGGTTCCTTATAATTTCTTTATGCTCCAATTCCCCGATTATTATTACAAGGTTGATGAGCAAGAGAAAGCAAGGGAGATCATGCGTAAATTAGCAGATACCTATAAACAACAGTACAATTACTATGCTCCCCTTGGTAGCCAATATCAACGCAAATACCAGCAGGCGCAAGCAGTGATCTACCGGCTCCAGCAAATGGCTGACCGCAATGGTGATGACGAGATGAAGCAAGAGATGAGCAATATCATGAGCAGCATTGGTGCCGGTATGGGGCGAACCCCGCAACAACAGCAGCAACAACAGAGAGCTCCCCAAAAGCAGCGGCAATAAAGTATAGCTGACCGGACAGATTCCCTTGAAACTACATGGAGAATTGTAAGAATGGCCGCATACCCCGATAAGCAACAGATGCTTTATGGCCGTCAACCTGTGCTCGAGATGCTTGAGAGTGGTCATGAAGTGGAAAAAATCTGGCTTCAAAAAGGCGCTAAGGGTAATGAAATCAGGAATATACGGGCGTTAGCAAAGAATGCTCATGTGCCCGTTCAGACCGTGCCACAGGAGCGGCTCAACCGCTTGACAGGGAAGAATCATCAAGGTGTGGTGGCTTTTGCTGCCCTGATCGATTACTACAGAGCCCATGACGTCCTGATGCAAACTTATGAGAAAGGCGAAGTGCCGCTTTTCGTGGCCTTGGATGGGGTCACTGATGTGCGGAATTTTGGGGCAGTAGCAAGAACTGCGGAATGTTTTGGCGTCCATACCATCATTACCGGCCAAGCGGACAAAGCCCTGATCAATGCTGAGGCAATGAAAGCGTCATCAGGTGCTCTCAGCCGCCTGCCTGTTTGCCGCGAACCTTCGCTTGCAGATGCATTTCAAGAGCTTACAGCCAATGGTTTGGCTGTAATGGGAACAGACACCTCTGCATCTGATCGTTTGCAAGACAATGTAAGTCATGAACCTGTGACATTTGTATTTGGTGCAGAAGGAGAGGGGCTTTCCAAAAATGTACAAAGCCAGCTAACCACCACCTTTCGCATTCCTATGGTATCGAACTTTAACTCGCTGAATGTGAGTGTGGCAGCAGGTATTGTGCTTTATGAGGCGAGGCGCTCATTTTATAGGCTATAACGTTTGTGTATCAATTTCTATATGCTCTTCGTTTTGTGCTCTCTCTTTTTTTTATAACTTAGAGTGAATGTACATCTTATCAAAATAAGAAGTTTGATTTCTCAAGATATTCACATTCTATATGGCCAAAGTCAGGTAATATAGAATTTGATCAATTTTCCGCTTTAGTCACATATTTCAATCGAAAAGATTTGAAGTCAGCAAAATCCTTATTGTCGGTCTTTCAATTTAGATTTGCCCATTGATCTTAAAGCATAGAGTCATGATCTCACGAGGAATCCTTTTCTTGATCATTCTTTTTATAGCGATGCTCGCTCAATCTGAAGCGAGTGACTTTCAAACAGGAGAACTATTCCTGCAGCTCAAGCCCTCAGCGAGTAATCAGCTCGATTTTCAAAATGCCGGGATTCCATCTTATCCTGATCATCCGGGTTTGGAAGCTATTTTACAAGATGCTGAAGCCCATCTACCACCTGACATTTACCGACACAAGCAACACGAAACGCTATATAGAACAACTTAACAATCTCCCTTATATCAACTATGCGGAACGCGTGCCCCAATACCAGATCATCTTTACTCCAAATGACCCCAATAACGCCATGTGGCACCTGGGCAAAATCAGCGCCAACAATGCATGGGATATCGAAAAAGGCGATGCCCAAGTGACCGTGGCTATTACCGACAATGCCATCGATATTAACCACCCGGACTTACAAGGCAACATATGGACAAACAGCGGTGAAATACCGAACAACGGTGTGGACGATGATAATAACGGCTATGTGGATGACGTCAATGGCTACGATGTGGCCGATGGCAATAGCAACCCTTCTCCTCCCGTCAACACATTTAAATTTAGCCATGGTACCCACTGTGCAGGCATCGCTTCGGCCAATACGGACAACAACACGGGCATTGCTGCAATTGGTTTCAATACATCCATTATGCCCGTCAAGATCACGAGTGATAATACAAATGGCAATGCCATCACCAACGGTTACGCAGGTATTGAATACGCCATTTACAACG
>PXTV01000243.1 GCA_003022985.1 Bacteroidetes bacterium SW_11_45_7
CCACTGACTGTTGTTCCTATCAAGTAAACGTGTCCATTATTACTTATACCCAGAGATCGGCCGAAGTCATTGCTGCTTCCGCCAAAAAATGTTGACCATTCCAAGCTGTAATTCGTATCAAATTTTGCAATAAATGCATCTGTTACATAAGAAGCCGAGCCACTAAAACTCCAGTTATCTGAAGTAGAAGTTTGTGCAGTAGGAAAGTTGCCCTCATTATTGGTCCAGCCCGTTATAAACAATTCTCCATCAGAATCAAATCTGATGTCACTTACATCTGTATATATGTCGGAGGGATGTGGATAAGAGTGATCGTCACCAAAACGTGTGGCCCATTCGCGCTCCAAGTTGTTGGTGAAACTGATTAAATAACCATCACCTGAGGAATCAATAAATGCGTTACCATTAGGTTGTAAAGTGGGAAAATTACTGTTCACATGGTTACCATAGCCCGTTATAGACATCCTGCCATTGCTACTGATTCCTATATTTGATAATTCGGTATCTGCAAGGCCGGTTCCTAAGTATGTACTCCATTCAAGCTGGCCATTCCCTTTCTTAAAACGGGTAATGAAATTGTTCTGAGTAGTATCCGAATTCGTGTAGGCGATTGTATCCGGGGCCTTGATGATAAAGTCACTTTGATACTTTCCTGTGTTACCGCCCATATAGATACTGCCAGAGTACCCATCTGTTTCAATACTCTTAGGGGTTTGTATATCACTTGCCCCATAATAAGTTGACCACTTGAGTTGATGGAGAGAATCAAACTTGCTGACAAAACCGTCAAAAGCTAAAACGGAGGTATCTAATCCGGGACTAACCGGAAAATCTTTGCTTTGCGCTTCACCTGTAGTAAATAAGTTATCATCTTGATCAACACTTATATCAGTTATCTTGTCGGGCGATGCCCCACCTTGATAAGTTGACCAATTTAAATTTCCATTATTGCCTCCTCCATTCTGCCGCGCCTCCCCCAAATCCACCTCAATCACCAAAGCGCGGTTTTGATCCCAGGCGCCCACCTGGAATTTATACTGTTCATTGCCTGCATGTACATAGCTGATATTGACGGTATCATAGCCGCCCGGCACGCGCTGCCGCGCCAGCAGGGTGTCCTGTACAAGGGTGCCTGCAGCGCTTTCCATATGCAATTGCCTGTCCTCTATAAACACGTCCGCAGCGCCGGTGTAATTCATGCGTATGTCTTGGGGGTTCCCGCCCGGGTTCACCACAAAGTAGTACTTTAGGCCCCGGTTGTTGCTATACAGGTGCCAGTCGATAGCAGGATAGACGTCACGGAAAACGAGCCGCTGATAGCCGTCCACGTTCACGATCTCCGAATCGGGCAGGTAGCCCAGATAATAGTTGTGATAAGAATTGATCTCCTCCAGAGGGGAGATTTCAGCTCTATATTCGCTTACAAGGGAGAGATCGATGCGGTGGAGCGTGTCCGCAGAGGAGGTGTCGATTTCGCTGAAAACGTAAGAGAGCTGGTTGCTGCCAACGAACAGGCCCGGGCCGTGCTTGCGGTTGGCGTAGTGAACGTTGTTGGCCGGGTTTGTATCGGTTTCGCGTTCGAGTGAGCGCTCGAACTCGACGCGATGGGGCTCGTAGTCGTGTTCGCGATAGAACCGACGCGTTCCCACTTTTTGCGGCCATTAGTTGCGTATTTTATGGTAACAAAATTTTTGCTTTCTTCACCTTTGCTTGTTCCTGTTATGTATGCGGTTCCATTTGGTTCAACAACCAGGCCGGCAGGTTTGTCATCCCTGCCGGCATTCCCGTCAAAATGGCGTTTCCATTGGCCATTTCCCGAGCTGTCGTATTTCACTAACGTATAGTCCTTGTACTCGAGCGTTGTGAAGCCGGCCACGTAAACATTGCCATTTGTATCAACTTCCACGTCAGTTGCTTTATCATCCAATTCCCGGTCATATGTTACTTTCCATTGCACGTTAAGGGAGTCGTCCATTTTCATTGTTTTAAAATCATAATTGCCATTACTCCCTATCACACTTCCCGTTACATAGACATCCCCATTATGATCTACCGCTATGTCGGAGACCTGACTTACGCCAATCCCCGGTCCGGGATCTGTAGTTACTCGTTTGGCGCCATCTGCCGCCCTGTAGAGAATATCGAGATAATCTACGCTAATCGTATCCGGTGAGGTGCCACCTGATACATAAATACGGCCATCATCCTCTTCCATAGTCACCGGAACATCGGGTAATTGAGCGTTATCATACCGGTCGAGCCAATCTTGTGTGCCGGAGGGACTGTAACGCATGGTAACCACATCATAACTGGTACCAATCCCAAAACTGCCACCGGTAACATAGATGTTGTCATTCCCGTCAACTACAACCGCTGCAGGCACATCATCTTGATCGCCAGTGCCATTATATGCATTTATCCATTGCTTGTTACCGGACGAGTCGTATTTGATTGTGATCAAGTTTTTATCATTAGTGGTATCGCTGTAGCTAAATCCTGTGACGATGACATTGTGATTTTCATCGATTGCTATATCTGTGGCCTGATCAGACGAGTCGGCATTGCCATTAAATTCGCGCTGCCATAATAAATTACCGGATGAATCGTATTTCGTTGTTACAAAGTTTTCATTCTCTCCTCCCTGTAGATCATAAGTGCCGCCTATGACATACACGTTTCCCCGGTCATCTGTAACGGTACGGCTGAGGGGTATGGTATCCTGCTCTGAATTTTGTGTCACCCAACTCTCTACGGGAACATATTCATCCTGGGCTAACAGAGGCAAGGATGAAGTCATGATAAGGATTATTACTAGAAAGGGTGGGTAATGCGTATTGTTCATTAATTGAATTGCTGAATTCCTTATTTTTGTGATGCTCATTGGTTTGGATATATGGTTGAGGAATAATGCGGTTTATTAAATATAGTTTTTCTTTACCACTTATCCAAACCTTTTTTATAAGATTCTCCAAAATAATGCGTACCTATCGCCTTTAGTTATCTCGTTGGCGGCCTGCCTTACTTCGCCTCAGGTGAGGCCCATGATCATGCGTGTCA
>PXTV01000244.1 GCA_003022985.1 Bacteroidetes bacterium SW_11_45_7
CTCGGCAGATCTGAGCGTTCAAGGAGGCGTCACGCCTTACTCCTACAACTGGTCCAACGGTAGAACGAATCAGGATATTCAGGGTGTAACAGCAGGCACTTACACAGTGACAGTCACTGATGATAATGGTTGTACAATCCTGGATACAGCCGTAATCGAGCAACCCGATCCATTGACGCTTGGCGTCTCCACCACACCTGTTAGTTCCCAGGGTGCTGAGGATGGCGCTATCGACTTAACCGTGTTTGGTGGTACATCACCCTATGATTATCTGTGGAGCACGGGCGATACCACACAGGATATCGACAGCTTGAGTAAAGGCACCTATACGGTAACTGTAACCGATGATAGCGGATGTGTGGCTGTAGTGTACGCTACTGTGGATGAACCGACTTCGGCCAACCTCAGCAGTTATCAGACGAGCAAGCAGAATCAATATCCAACTGCCCAAAATGATGCAGCCAGCACGTTCTTCAATAGTGCTGCTACACTCGATGTGTTGAGCGATGACAGTGACCCCGAGGCACTGATCGATACAGCATCAGTAGCGGTTTATGAATCGCCATCAAACGGTAGCACTGTTTCATTTGCCAACGGCAGTATCGAATATACACCAGCTTCCAATTTTACCGGCCAGGACACCTTCCGCTACAGAATGTGCGACCAAGGAGCTCCTGTCCTCTGCGATTCTGCAATGGTTGTGATAACTGTCAAGCCAGGCGTCAATGTATCGGCAAATGCCCTTACAGTGTCACAGTAATCGATGCCAACAATGATGCAGACACACTTACAAACCTGCAGGTGGGTAATAGCGATTCTCTACAGCTCACCGCAGATGTGAAAGATGTCAGGTGTAACGATGGTGGAGACGGAAGCATCAATTTAACAGTTTATGGCGGCCAATCACCTTATGACTACAATTGGTCCAATGGTGACAGTACCCAGGATATCAACGAACTGTCAGCAGGCACTTACAGCGTTACAGTCATAGACGATACAGGATGTGTGGGAGTATTAGCAGGCATTGAAGTGCGTGAGCCACAGGCATTCAGCTATAACGCATCCATTTCCAATGTGAGTTGCCATGGCGGCAGCGATGGTGAGATAGACTTTAGCGTCTCAGGGGGCACGTCTCCCTATGATTATCAGTGGGTGAATATGAATACCGGTAATACAATTACCACAACGGAAGATGTTGACAGCTTAGAACCCGGTACCTACAGGGTAAACATCACAGATGACAATAGCTGTACAGGTGCCGTCTTGTACCTTATCCAGGAGCCCGATTCCATCGAGCTCGCCAGCAATGTTGAAATCATCGATGTCACGTGCCCGAACGGCTCAGATGGCTCCATTGATCTGACGCCTTCCGGTGGCACAGGCAGTTTCTCATACCTATGGTCAAATGGTGACCAAACACAGGATTTGGACAGTATTGAAGCCGGCAATTACGCAGTAACTGTAGCGGATCTCAATGGTTGCATGAATGCCGATCAATTTACTGTGGATCAGCCAGATTCCATTAGTATTGTTCAAATTGACAGCATTGCTACCAATGTCACTTGTTATGGCGGGAATGATGGAGTTGCAGGAGTTGAAGTGAGCGGTGGCACACCTCCTTACAGTTATACCTGGAGCAATGGCGATACCACATCCACCATTGAAAATATAGAGGCTGGCCAATATAGCGTGACAGTAACGGATGCAAGGAATTGCCAGAATTTCGTGCAAAATATCGAAATCGATCAGCCGGCTCCGATCGATATAACTCTTCAAAGCAAAACAGATGAAAGTTGTGCCGGTTCAGCCGATGGAAGTGCAGATATATCCGTTCAAGGCGGCACTGCTCCCTATAACTACTACTGGAGCAATGGTGACTCCTCACAGGATCTATCAAATGTGAGTGAAGGAATCTACACGGTAATTGTTACCGACTCAAATGGTTGTCAAGCCAGCTTTGCGGTAACAATTGGCACAGTGAGCGATCTGATTGTGACGTCCGGTGCAATCAACGCTCATTGTGGCCAGGCAGACGGTTCTGGAACCGTTGATGTAACTGGCGGTGTTACTCCCTATACGTTCGAATGGAGCAATGGCAAGAGCGGCAAAACCATCGATAGTCTTTCTGCCGGTTCCTACACAGTTACCATAACAGATGATAACGGCTGTACCGCTATTGAGAATGTGGCCGTGAATAATATTGGCGGCCCCACTGTTCGTATTGATACCGTGATACCGTCACAGTTACCGACAGCAATGGCTGTAGTGAGGTGAGGAGCGTTGATGTCGGTAAAGAATCCGGCCTGCAGGTGACAAAAGGCATCAGCTTTGCCAACTGCAGCAGGGCCGATGGCTCGGCATTGTTGAACGTCAGCGGTGGCACGACACCGTATTCTTACAAATGGAGTACAGGCGCCACCGGTTCTGCTGTGAACGATCTTTCAGCAGGCACGTATTTCGCCACTGTGACAGATGCAAACGGGTGTAGTCAGGTAGTTAGCGTTGCTATCCAGAATCTCGATGGCCCCCAGGTAAGCACAACCACTACAAGCGCAACGTGCGGCAATAGCGATGGTAGCATCGACCTGAGCATTACTTCCGGTGCAGCGCCCTACAGTTACAAATGGAGCACAGGTGATACCACACAGGATATCAGTGGTATTGAAGCAGGAAACTATACTGTTACAGTGGTCGATAGTGCTGGTTGCATAGCTGTCGATACGGTTCAAATTCAAAACCTCCCTGGTTTCTATGCCGAGGCCGACTATCAAACAGCGACCTGCTATGGCTCCAATGATGGCCATATCGATGTCGCTGTAATCGGAACCAGTGCCCCCTACTCGTTTAGCTGGAATACGGGCGATACCACGGAAGACCTTAGCGGGCTTTCAAGCGGCACTTATGCTGTCACCATAACTGATCGCAACAATTGCTCAATTGTACTGGATAACATAACTATCGATCAACCCGATTCTCTGATCGCTTCAGTGGATACGATGACCAATATCAGTTGCAGTAGTGGCAATGATGGCTCCATCGATGTAATGGTCAGCGGTGGCACACCACCTTACAGCTACGACTGGAATACAGGTGATACAACGCAGGACTTGAGTGGCCTCACTGACGGCACTTATGAGGTAACAGTAACTGATGCCAACAACTGTGTGAGTGAGTCATTGACCGTGACAATAGAAGAATCCGGCAATCTTGAGGTTGGTATTGAAAGCGTGACAGAGGCTACATGTGAGAGCATTACAGACGGAGCAGTTGATATTACGGTAAGTGGCGGGCAGCAACCTTACAGCTACATGTGGAGCAATGGTGACACCACACAATACCTCAGCAATGTCTCGGCAGGCCTTTACACGGTGAAGGTGAGTAGCGCAAACGGCTGCGCAACCTACAGGACAGTTATTGTTGGCATTGACGAACAGCCCGTTGTCACAACCGGTGTCAAGAATGCCAACTGCGGTGAGGCAGATGGCTCAGCAAATGTGAGCGTATCGGGTGGCAGCACACCTTACGCCATTGAGTGGAG
>PXTV01000245.1 GCA_003022985.1 Bacteroidetes bacterium SW_11_45_7
TGCCGATCAGGAATACCTCCCAGCCCCACCGTGTTCACGTCAGGGTCTGCTTCACTGACCTTAACGCCTTCTTCCACGCAATCAATTGCCTTGTAACCTTCTTTCAATAACTGCCATGCCTTTTCGTTAGCTGCCACACCGTGCTTCCAGGTTGAGAGCACAACAGGCTGCGATTGACGGGAGTTGGGCAATGAAGAAAACCAGTGAGCCGGTGCAGTTAAAGGTAGTGCTGAAAGAACAGCATTTTTGAGAAAGGAACGTCTTTTGGCCATTTTTAGTCACTTGTGAGCCAAAAGTAAAAATAACACCCTGAACCATTGGTTCAATCTTTCAACACAGCATATCGTTGACAGTGACCGGTTCTCATTTAACGGGAGGTAACGGGCTTTGGGGTTTCATCTGTCAAGCCAACCCCTTAACTTTACACACCTAAAACGAGGTAGGCAGCATGTGGCGCACAATAGAAGTTCTTATCCTATTTCTTATTCCAGTAACGATACTTAGTCAAAATCCCCAACTGAACACCGATTACAGCCCGCTCATAGAAGATTTAAAGGAGCGGATCCCCAAAGGGTTGAACAAACACAACATTCCTGGTTTGAGCATTGCTCTTGTGGACAAAGATGGCATTGTTTGGCAAGAGGGCTTCGGTTATGCCGATAAAGAAACCAAAACTCCCGCCAAGCCAAACACGAGCTATCGTGTGGGGTCACTTTCCAAAATGTTCACGTCCGTAGGCATCATGAGGTTGGTGGATAAAGGACAAATTGAACTGGACAGTACACTCGATACTTATTTGCCCGATTTTTCCATGAAATCGCGGTTTGGTAAGGAAACGAAGCCCCCTACTATCCGTCAGCTCCTCACCCACTATGCCGGCTTGCCGGCCAATTACATTAAGGGTATCCTTGATAAAGACCCTAAATCGCTTGACAGTTATGTCAATCTCCTGTCCGATCAGTACTACGCTTTTAAGCCCAATACGGTTTATTGTTACTCCGGTACCGGTTATTCATTACTTGGCTTATTGATCGAAGAAATCACCGGCAAATCTTTTGCCAAGTACATGGAAGAAAATGTGTTGCTGCCTCTTGATATGGAGAAGTCAGCCTTTCAGCTTAATGCCACCATCGAAGAACATCTTGCCTCCGGTTATTTGAAAGACGAGAAACGCCAGCAATTTCCTGTTTGCGATGTACCTGCCGGGGGACTGTATAGCAATGTGGGCGACTTAGCAAACTTTATCAAGATGTCGCTGCATCGAGGTCATTACGAGGATCAAAAAATCCTCAGTTCGTCTGCCTTTAGTAAGCTGGTTGAACCGCAGAACGGCAATCATCCCTTTGATTATTCGATGCGGATCGGGCTCGGGTGGAAACTCGATGGTATTGCTTTTACTTATGGCGAAAACCTTTCCCATCTTGGTACAGTGGCCGGTCATGGTGGCCAAACAGTTCTGTTCCGCTCCAAGATCATGATGGCGCTTGATCAAGGCGTGGGCGTTATTATTCTATGCAATTCCTCAAATGCAAAGGAGCTTGCGTGGCCCCTTGTAAGTGAGATTGTGGAAAGAATGGCTGCTGCCAAAAAAGGAGTAAAGAGAGAAACGACAGTAAAAAAACACTCAGGTAATGAAAATGTAGAGCCCTTTCCTAAGGATAATGTGAGTTATTACGCCTCCCGGTGGGGTGTGATGAAAATGACCCCAAAGAATGACAAACAACGTATCCGGCTTTCTATTCCTGACCGTAAAATGCTGTTAAAAAAGGACGATCAGGGTGGATACGATGTGCGCTATCTCGCTTTGGGTTTCTTGCCAATTAAAGTATCTCAACTCAATCGTTACCATTTTGGCTTTATGCGAAAAGCAGATACTGACGTGATGGTATGCACCTCGGAAGGGATGGCGCAATTTTTTGGCAGCCGTATTGAAAAGGACTCCATTCCCCCTTCCTGGCGCAAACGGACCGGTCATTATAAAGGCAGGTTCTCCCAACAGGAAGCGGAGATCATCCAGGAAATGAAGCTATATGTACAAGATGGCTACCTTATGATGAACTTGAAGTTGCCCTTGATCACAGATGTCACCCTGCGCCTTGCTCTTAACCCCATTTCGGATAAACTTGCATATGTAAAGGGTCATAGCCGGATGACCGGTGATGTGCTAAAAGTTAAGGAGGAAAATGGTGAGCAAAAGCTGATGTATGCCGGCCTCCCCTTGATCAAGCAAGATTGAGTGCATGATAGCTTTTTCAGAATCAATTCATAGGATGGTTCCTGCGGTAAGATGACTACTGTCCATTCCCTGTAGGATCAATTTTATATACTTTTACCTTAAATTGTTTGCCAAAAACCTATCATTTTATTATCTTAAGGAGAGAAAAAACTTCTGCATATGCACAATTTTTACTCGAATGGTTTAATCAATAAAGCATTAAAGAAAGACAAGTCCCTGCAAGTGATTCAAAGGTGGTTGCGCATCTATTACAAGGTGAGGGTTGATCGTGCTTCACTTGAAATGAGAAAAAAAGCTCTTTCAAGCGGTTATTCCGTGCAAACCGGTTTCTAAAATCGAATTTGTGTCATCTTGTAGGATCACTGCTGATCATTACTATGTCTATGTTGGGTGTTTCGTCATAGAAAACCAGCAAGTGATTTACAGGCATATCTTCTTCAGACTGATAAGCCTCTTGCATTCTCGCTCTCCTGCCGATTCAGTAATTTTACGCCCTCATATTCACCAAGCGCGTAACAGTGAAGGAAAAGAAGACAATTGCGGTTATCGATATTGGCACTAATTCTTTCCATCTGCTGATTGTAAGAATAGATGAAAAGGGTGCTTATCATCTTCTCCGCAGAGAACGCAAGTTTGTGAAACTCGCTCTTGACGGTATCCATAAGATAAGTAAGAAGCAATTCGATAAAGGAGTTGCCACTCTTGCCTCTTTCCGCACAATTGTTGAACAATACGAGCCCGATGATGTGCTTGCATTTGGAACAGCAGCTATAAGAGAAGCGGAGAATGGGCGTGAATTCATAGATAAAGTTAAGCAAGAGCTCAACCTTAGCATCTATTGTATTGATGGTGATACGGAAGCTACCATGATTTATTACGGAGTAAGAAATGCCGTTAACTTGACTCATAAGCCCGTCTTGATTGTAGATATTGGGGGAGGCAGTGTGGAGTTTGTCATTGGTGATGAGGGGCAAATTTACTGGCAGACCAGTCTTCCGATAGGGGCTTCTCTTCTCAAGGACCGCTATCATCACCACGACCCAATGCCAAAGCGGGAAATTGACCAGTTACGGAACGATTTACGCAGGGAATTGGCAACGGTCAAGAAGCAAGTAGACCTGTATGAACCGGACCAGCTAATTGGAGTAGCAGGTTCTTTTGAGACAGTGGCCGATATTATTTCAGCTAATAATACTGACTTCCACTATTCCCATGACCAGGTTGCTCACCATTTGCCTGTTGATAAATTCCTTGACCTCCACAAACGCCTGACTGCCTCAACACTTGATGAACGCTTAGCCATAAAAGGAATGCATCCGGAAAGAGCGGATATGATTGTGGTGGCCAGTATTCTCACCCACTTGATCATTGAGGATTACGGCATTCGTGAAATGTCGTTATCGCGCTACGGGCTTAAAGAGGGGGTCCTTTATAGTGTGGTCAATCAAATACCCATTGCAGCTGCTGAGTTATAGATACTGTCTTGCATGACTAAATTTATGAAGATTTTTCATCTGTTTTAATCTCTTCATAGTCGATGTATTCGCCACCGCTGTAGTCGTTGTGATTCACCTTGCGATGGGAATGGCTTTTCCCGTTCATCCCGTTCATGTTCACCCTTCCACGGCCGTTTTGCTGTTGCCCGTTATGCTTGTATTGCCTTGCTTCTTTGGCATCTGTAAAAAGGTTGTACAGATAACGGAAGTAACGGACAATCAGGAAAACTAAAATGATAAATGCTATGATGCGGAGCATACTACTTATGAAATGCAGTTACTAATGGTTGTTTTCAAATGGCGATGTATTGCTTTTACGCTATTCTCAAGTGAGCAATTTTTATGCCAGCTTTCAATACAACTTAAAAGAAGTGAATAATGTTTCAAGCACTTAGCTGTTTATTCATAAGCTATTGAAGAACAAAGGTCGGGAGAACAAATGACTAATTTCTGAGCGGAGCACAAATCTTCTTTACTTGCTCAAATACATGGATTTTTCCTTGTACATTTCGCGGAAATAAGGATCGTTCGTATCTACAATAAATCGAATGGACTCCCCGGTTGATTTCATTTCAGGACCGAGTTCCTTGTTGATGTCGGGGAATTTATCAAACGAGAAGACGGGTTCTTTAATGGCATAACCCTGCATCCTTTGCGGAAATTCAAAATCCTTGAGTTTTTTCTCCCCCAGCATCACTTTGGTTGCATAGCTGAGATAAGGCACACCGTAAGCTTTTGCAATAAACGGCATAGTGCGCGAGGCCCTGGGGTTCGCTTCAATGACATAAACCGTATTGTCTTTAACGGCAAACTGGATGTTGATCAATCCACGTATACCTATGGAAAAGGCCAGTTTTCGGGCATAGTCACGCATGGTTTCAATTACCTCCTCAGATAAGCCAAAGGGTGGCAAAACTGAGCTGGAGTCACCAGAATGGATGCCGGCCGGCTCAATGTGCTCCATGATACCCATGATCTGAACGTCTTCTCCGTCACATATGGCATCGATCTCGGCCTCCTCAGAGCGATCCAGAAAATGGTCTAAGAGAATGCGATTGCCGGGTAAATGCTTTAATAATTTCAGAACGGTTCGTTCCAGGTCCTCATCGTTGATAACGATCCGCATTCGCTGCCCTCCCAAGACATAAGAGGGCCTGACAAGCACCGGATAACCAACATCGCGCACTACCTTAAGGGCTTCTTCAGCCGTTTCAGCCACATCGTACTTCGGGTAGGGGATTTTTAGTTCTTTGAGCAGATCCGAAAAGGCTCCCCGATCCTCAGCTCGATCCATGTTCTCAAAGGAGGTGCCGAAAATTTTGATGCCTTCTTGATAGAGGTTATCGGCCAATTTTAAGGCCGTTTGCCCACCGAGCTGCACAATGACGCCTTCCGGCTTTTCATGATCGATGATCTCACGGATATGCTCCCAATAAACGGGCTCAAAATACAGTTTGTCGGCAACATCAAAATCAGTTGAAACAGTCTCGGGGTTGCAATTTACCATTATGGTTTCGTATCCCTGCTCCTTGGCGGCAATCACACCATGCACACAGCAGTAATCGAACTCGATGCCCTGACCAATTCTATTAGGCCCGGAGCCGAGGATCAACACTTTTTTGCGATCGGTAACAATGCTTTCGTTTTCCGTCTCGAATGCCGAGCTCCTTTCGCTTTTGATAGATATCGTCATCTTCTACAGAAAGGATATTGGCAAGTTGAGCGTCAGAATACCCTTTTTGCTTAAGGGCAACGATCGTGTCTTTGTCGAGGTCTTCCAGATTTCGTTTGGCAAGTTCGCTTTCCGTGTTAACCAAGTCCTGAATTTGCCTGAGGAACCAATTATCGATTTGGGTATGGCTCTGTACAGTTTGCAGGGGGACTCCGAGTTCCAGTGCGTCTTTAACGCGAAAGGCCCGGTCGTCAGAAGGCCACTTGATGCCATGCAGGTTATCTTCTGTTTTATGCCACTCCTTTTTATCAGCGCCCAGGCCAATGCGATTGTTTTCAAGCGACTGACAGGCTTTTTGGATGGATTCCCGGAAGCTGCGCCCAATGGCCATTACTTCGCCAACCGACTTCATCTGGAGGCCAAGGGTTGTGTCTGTTCCGTAGAATTTGTCCAGGTTCCATCTGGGGATTTTGGTTACCACATAGTCAAGCGCTGGTTCAAAATAGGCCGAAGTGGTTTGCGTGATCTGGTTTTTTAGTTCATCGAGGTTGTAGCCAATAGCCAATTTGGCAGCCACCTTGGCGATAGGGTAGCCGGTTGCTTTGGAAGCGAGGGCTGAAGAGCGGGAAACGCGCGGATTGATCTCCACGGCAATAATTTCTTCATTTTCCGGATTCAATGCAAACTGGACGTTGCAGCCCCCTGAAAAGTTGCCTAACGAGCGCATCATATTGATGGCCTTGTTGCGCATGTCCTGGAATGCTGTGTCGGACAAGGTCATTGACGGGGCAATGGTAATGGAATCACCGGTGTGGACGCCCATTGGATCAAAATTCTCAACAGTACAGATGATGGCCACATTATCGTTATTATCGCGCAACAGTTCCAGCTCGAATTCTTTCCAGCCAAGCACAGCTTTGTCGATAATCACCTCGTGCATGGGCGATGCCTTGAGCCCTCGTTCCAATTTTTCCTCGAATTCATCTTTGTGGTGCACAAAACTGCCTCCCGAACCACCCAGGGTATAGGATGCCCTTACAACTAACGGATAACCCAATTCCTGGGCAATTTCTTTCCCTTCAAGAATGGAATTTGCAATGCGCGAAGGGGCCACTTTGACATTGATACCTTCCATTAATTGTCTAAAGGCTTCGCGGTTTTCCGTCCTGTCGATGGCGTTCATATCCACCCCGATCATTTTGACGCCATATTTTTGCCATATGCCCAATTCATCGGCCTCTTTGCAAAGGTTGAGGCCCGTCTGGCCACCCATTGTGGGCAACACGGCATCAATGGGGCGCTCTTCCAGAATTTCGATGAGGGAATCCGTTGTCAATGGCCTTAAATAGACATGGTCGGCCGTGACGTTGTCGGTCATGATCGTGGCCGGGTTGGAGTTGATCAAGCTCACTTCGATGCCTTCATCACGTAGGGCGCGGGAGGCCTGAGAGCCTGAATAGTCGAATTCGCAAGCCTGACCTATGATAATAGGGCCGCTACCTATTAACAGAATGGAGCGGATGGCATTGTTTTTCGGCATGAACCAATTATTTGCAGCAGTTAGAAATGAAAATCAACCGTCATTAAAACGGTTCAAATTGCTGCAAATTTATTGTTTTGAGATGATTAGAAAGGAATACTGCGAATGATCATAGAGGAATAGTGATCCTAAGAGCATATAAATAGAGACTCTTATTCGTCTTGAGGAATTGACAAACAGTAATTTGTCACTCAGATTTTGAGGTAAAGAAGGATGGGAAAGAATCAGTGAGCTGTTTTTACAATCTTTATTCTTAGCAGTCCCAATTGTCACTTTCTTCAGCCAGATCGAGTTCTTCTTCACAGAACTCCCTTGTATTGTCACTACCAACTTTTTCGCATGTCTTGCACTGTTCACAAGAAGAAAGCGATGCAGTAACAGTGAAAAAAACGATTACGCAGAGAAGCTTAATGGTGCGATTCATCTTGATTGATTTTTAATTCATTCATGCAGGCAGCTTAGCCATAGCAAAGATTATCAAAAAAATTGCGGTAAAAAAATCCTGTTAACCATGAAAGGAAGCTGGACATAAGAAAAAAGGGCCTGCTCATACTTTTGAACAAGCCCTTTTTAATCCTGAAATAAAAGCGTGGGAATTATCCGCAATCCCAACCCCTAGCATCTTTGGCATCCTCGAGGTCATCGTCACAGAATTCACCCACAACCATTGGAAGCAGTAGCCGTGTTATACGATCCTGTTAATCATGAAGGGAAGCAGGACGTAAGAAAAAAGGGCCTGCTCATACTTTTGAACAAGCCCTTTTTAATCATGAAATAAAAGCGTGGGAATTATCCGCAATCCCAACCCCTAGCATCTTTGGCATCCTCGAGGTCATCGTCACAGAATTCTTCAGTTTTACCAGTTTTGTCACCTGTTGCAGGGTTTATTTC
This sequence comes from Bacteroidetes bacterium SW_11_45_7, assembly GCA_003022985.1. Lineage (GTDB taxonomy): Bacteria > Bacteroidota > Bacteroidia > Chitinophagales > SW-11-45-7 > SW-11-45-7. Next base: position 7,836 of record PXTV01000245.1, read on the forward strand.
ATCACATTCTTCACAATCTTCACAGGATGCCATGGTGCCTGCAAGGCCACACATAACTGTTAATACGAGGAAAAATCTTTTTGTAGCGTTCATACAAGAAAATTTTAGGGTTTAAAAATAATGGAAAAATTTTAGGGTTTAAAAATAATGGAATTCACCACAAATATAAAAAGGTTTTGTAGATTGACAAATTCGAGCGTAATAAATTTGAAAAACTATATTAGAGCGGACTCGATTTCACGTATCAACAGGACTTTGCGTAGTGTTACATTTGTAGCTATTGCCCGGTATAGACGTACCATTTGTGTTTGTTTGCCTCTCCATAATTTTTGATACAAAAAGCTTTGTTGAGTTGCTCCCATCAAATCATGATGATCATCTATTTTGCCTCTTTTTTATTAACACTTTTTTATGTTGGTTTAATCGCTTACTACGGCTATGGGTGGTATAGAACACGGCCTTTTCAGCCTTTTACGGAACGGGCTAATTTCTCAAAAACAGTTAGTGTTCTCATTCCTGTACGCAATGAAGAAGCGTCAATTCAGGCGACAATTCACGATATTCTCAAACAGGAATATCTAAATGATGGGATGGAAGTGATTGTTGTTGATGACTTTTCAAGTGATAGGACCCGCCAATATCTCGAGCAAATACCCGATAAGCGGCTAAGGGTGTTTGCTATGCGCGATTTTTTTAACGAGAACCAACTAGCGTCACCAAAAAAAGAAGCTCTTGCTTTGGCAGTTAGCAAAGCTAAAGGCGAGCTCATTGTGACAACTGACGGGGACTGCCGCATGGGGCCTCATTGGTTGTCAACCATAGTACGTTTCTTCGAACACTATCAGCCAAAATTGATAGCAGGTCCCGTGGTTTATCAACGCAGTGATTCTTTTCTCAATGCCTTTCAATCGCTTGATTTGTTAAGTATGATGGGCATCACTTGCGCCTCTGTAGCCAATGGATTGCCTGTTATGTGCAATGGCGCCAACCTGGCGTTTGAGAAGAGTGCATATGATAAAGTGGGTGGCTACAGCAATAATACATATACAGCCACTGGTGATGATGTATTTCTTATGTTAAAAGTTCAAAATAAATATCCTGGTGGCGTGAAGTTTTTAAAGGCCCGTGAAGCTGTTGTGACCACTGAACCGCAGCCAACATATTGGGCGTTATTTCAACAGCGCAAGCGATGGGGCGTTGTATTTGTTTCACGTAGCCATTATTATCGCAGTTTTACTCGGTCTGTTCGTTCATTCTTCCATGTTACTTGTTGGGGTTGGGGCATTATTGCTTAAGTTGATTGTGGACTTGATTTTCCTTTATCCCGTTTGTGCTTATTTCAATCAGAAATCTTTACTTTGGCTCTTTCTCCCTGTACAAATTGCTCATGTGGCCTATGTAGTAATGATGGGGATAGCTTCAAATATCAGAGGGTTCCAATGGAAAGGAAGACGATTGAAATAATCCGGATTTTGCCAATTGTAAGGAGCTTATTAGCTAATGGCAGCAACTGATAAAGCCACTTCAGCTCAATCTGTTTCTCCGGCTAAACGGTCACGGGATCGCCTCTTACGGAACAAACCTGCTGTGTTTGGCATGGTTACCATCGTTCTTGCCATTGTGGTAGCCATTTTGGGTTATTTGATCACCCCGGATGCCACGCCAAATGCTAACGATCAAATTCTCCAGATTACGAATAAGGCGCCCGGTTTTACCACTACGTTGCTGAAAGTTCGCAAAAACCGTTCGATTGAATTCAGGAATGTGTTCAACAAGATGGTTTACGGGCAGCAGCATCCTTATGATCTATTACCGATTGGCGATTATCGTTTTACCGATAGTTCCATTATTGTAGATCAGTATACCAGAAAAGGGGGTACCTTAAAAACAAAAGAATTCGGGCTCGCTGATGTGGCTAACCCTTTATCGATTGAAGAGGGGCAGGGAAGTGAATTAAAAAAAGGTGCCATCCGGTTTACCACGTTTAATAATGAACAAAAGCAAATTGCTGTGGCGAAGCTTCAACAGCAAATAGAACAGCAACATATCGAGAACCGAACGTTTTATCTGGGTACTGATAAATTTGGCCGGGATATTTTGAGCCGTTTGATGATCGGTGTGCGAATATCGCTGTCAGTTGGGTTGGTGGCTGTAGTGATCTCACTGGTTATTGGCATTACAATTGGCGCCATGGCGGGTTATTTTAGAGGTTTTCTCGATGATGTGCTTATGTGGCTGATCAATGTGATATGGTCCATCCCAGCTTTGTTGCTTGTTTTTGCCATAACACTGGCTCTTGGTAAGGGCTTTTGGCAGATATTTGTGGCCGTGGGGCTCACAATGTGGGTGGAAGTGGCACGTATTATAAGAGGGCAATTTCTTAGTTTGCGGGAAATGCAATTTGTTGAGGCGGCTAAGAGTATGGGCTTTTCCCACCTTCGCACCATTAGCCGTCATATATTGCCTAATGTTATAGGACCGTTATCGGTGATTGCTGCTGCTAATTTTGCCACTGCCATTCTTGTGGAAGCAGGCCTTTCCTTTTTGGGCATTGGTGTTCAACCGCCTATTCCTTCCTGGGGAGGGATGTTGAATGAAAATTACGGCTACATTATTGGCAATAATCCCTTTCTTGCTATTATCCCCGGCCTTGCCATTATGATGATGGTTCTGGCTTTCAATCTTATAGGGAACGGTTTGCGCGATGCTATGGATGTGCGCACAAGTACTGCAGGGAAGTAAGAAGGGTGATCACACGTTTATTCACCGGGTTATTATTTCATCAATTGTAGCAAGATAATTGTATATTTAATGCCTCTGTTATCAGCGTTGAAACGTGTTCTGAATAAAGTTTACAGTTAGAGATACTAAGCATGAGCCAGGTCGACCAGAAGAATAATGAACTGGAGGAGAAAGTTAGAACCTATGAACGGCTGCTTTCTGTTAAACAGTTACAGATCAACTCGCTGCTCGAGGTTTCTCAAGCCATCAATAACAATTTCTCTACCTCTGCTCTCTTTCGTATTTACGAGTTCATTTTAAGAGCTCAACTCGGAATTCAAAAAATCCTGGTTTTCCTGGAAAATGAAGGCTGGGTCTGTGTATGTCAATCAGGCACCGAGAATGACTACGAGGATGTCTCCGTCAAGGACGATCTGCTACCTTATGCTAAAATTACCAAGCTTCCTGAAGCCGATAATGATAAGTTAAGCGAGTTCGAGGTTCTCATTCCTGTATATCATAAGGAGGAGCCGCTTGCTTATGTACTGCTTGGCAATACCCAGGAAGATGAGCATACCTCAATGGAGGAAAAGATCAAATTCATTCAAACGATAACCAACATCATCATTGTTGCCAATGAGAATAAGAAGCTGTTCCGTAAACAGGTTAACAATGAGGTTGTGGAAAAAGAGCTCGAATTGGCTGCAAGAATGCAGTCGATGCTCATTCCTCATGAATTACCAGAGGATGAGAATGTAGAAATGGATGCTATTTATCTTCCCCATCATAACGTTGGCGGTGATTACTATGATTATATTAAGCTCGATGAGAATCAGTTGGCTTTTTGTATTGGTGATATATCGGGGAAGGGTATTGCAGCCGCCTTGTTAATGGCCAATTTTCAGGCCAATCTTCGTACGCACATCCACCGGTTTGATAAACTAAAGAATTTTATTATTACCCTAAATGAGCAGGTTGGCAAGATTACCAAAGGCGAAAAATTCATCACCTTTTTCTTAGGGATTTACAACAGCCAAACACGAAAATTACATTACGTGAATGCTGGTCACAACCCACCAATGCTCTACAACAACGGTGAGTTAACTGAATTGCACGATGGATGCACGCTGTTGGGCATGTTTGATGAGCTTCCTTTTATCAATACCGGTGAAGTTGAGCTTGAATCAAACGCTGTCCTGTTGAATTATACAGACGGGTTAATAGACTTTCAGATAGAGAACGGGGAGTTTTTTGGCTTAGAACGACTGACCAATTACTTCCGCGAAAACCTTCATTTAAAAATGGAGGTTTTTAACCAACAATTGCTCAATTATATTGAAGATAAAAAAGCTGCCGATTCCTCAACCAGTGATGATATTACGCTTCTAAGTTGCCGTTTTTATTGACACAAGTGAATGGGATTAAAGAATAGCACGGTTAGAGGTTCCTGCCAATAATGGGGCTAAAGCCACTGTTGTATACGCTTTTGAACCCTTGGCCGGCAACTTTCCAAAAGTTACCGGAAAGGAGGGCGGTACATGTGGAATCCATAAAGCGGAAAACTTTTGGAAAGTTATTCAATATTCATTGCCGTTGGCTTCAGCCAACGGCTAACCATCAATTAACGATAGCGGCTTTAGCCGCATTGTTGTACCCACAACCATTAGAACCCGTAGCCATTTTATTCTATGAGATTATAAACCACCACCAAAATTTTCTGCAAGTTCAATTACATATCCATTCGGATCTTGAATATAGACGGATGCCGATTTTTCCCATTCATACTCATTGACAATTGATACGTTCCTTTCCTTACATGCTTGCTGAACATCCTTGAAGTTGTGGATGTGTAAACCAAAATGGTTAAAGCCGGGTCCTTCTTTTGTCAATTGAAGCTCTTCCACCTCATACAAGCAAAGTTTAACTGCATCATTCCCAATGATTTTGGATTTGGCTTTGGGTTGATCTTTTAGAATGGCAAACCCGAACAAGTCGCAATAAAATTGGACCGACTCGTCAAGGTTTTTGACGTCTAAATTCATGTGATCGATGCCACTGGTTTGAAGTTTCATATCTGTTTTAGTATTTGTATGATAAGTTCAATTGCCAACCTTACCCTTTCGGTGTTTGATATCCAGATTAACTAACAATGCAATATTCAAAAAGAATAGTGTGCCCGTTTTGACCGCTTCTACAAGATCGCTCAACATGAGATTGACATAAAGGACCAATAATGAAAGAATAGCAGCTGTAGCTAACAGGCGATCCTGACGTTCGTAGATGTACTTGAACAATCGCTGGCAGTAAAAAAACAGCGAGATAGTAAAACCGAGAAAGATCAAAAACCCTATTACCCCCTGTTCCACAAGCATCAATAAGAAGTAATTATGAACCGTTGATCGTTCTTCGTTGTCAGATAAATAAGTTCTGAAATTCAGAAGCGTGTATTCCTTATAATAAGGGTAAAAGTTACCGGGTCCGTAACCGAGCAACGTGTTTTGATCCATCATATTGAAGGCGGCAAGCCAACGGTAAAATCGCTCCATACTGGAGGCATCCTTTAATTGATAAGTGGCAACTATATGTTTTGTCAAATTTTGATGGGCTATTGTGTGCCTGTAGCTGGGGGCAAGGTCCATAAAATTATTCTTGTAGTTCAAATAGCCAAAAATCCCCAGTAAGATGATGAAACTTGCAATAAGGGCATGGGGCAGCCAGCCCCTGTTTAGAAGAAAATAGGCAATGCCGGCCACAAGTAACGCCAACCAACATGCGCGTGTATAGGAGAAATAAATGGCAACCAGAAAAATGACGCGACTTATAAGAAGAAAGCGCCTTTTGAATGTGCCTTTTTCGTACCAGTAAGCAGCTATCCACAGGAAGGGAAATACCATTGTCAGGTGAGCTGCGTAATTCACGTGATTCCTGAAATAAGGCATCACGGCATCATTCACTTCATCAAAAGCGAATCCCCGGAGAGCTTGGCGAACTAATATGAGCAGGGTTATACAAAAGAGAGGAACAAATAAAACCCAGAAAGCTGACCGGAACGTTTTGCTGTCTTTAAGAATGAGACCTGCCAGGAAAACAAAAACAACAATGTACCAGGTCTTGGCCAGAAAGAATTTGAGCGAAACCATCATGTCCTCCGAGGTGAGGGCTGTAATAAAGGTCCAGAAGTAATGGAGGCCGAGGATCAAAATGATGGGGTGGACGAGGAATCGTGATTTGATAAGCCCGGGGTTGGCGAGCACATAAAGAAAGAAAACGAACATGAGCCCGATCATGAGTGGCTCTGTTGGTAAATCTGTGGCAAGGTTACTGCCTTTGAAATAATATTCGATAGAAAGGGGCAGAAAAAACAACAGAAGGTAAAAGACCTTCTGAAAATCAACCAATGAAAAATAGCCCAAAACAACAATAAAGGGAAGGAGGGCGAGCAAATATTGCTCCAGATAAGCGCCCCCTAACAAGCTCGCAAGAGTAATAAGCCCGAAGCCTGTGTAAAAGACAAATTGATCAGTGCCTATAGCTCCTTTATTGGGCATCACGGAGTGCTTGTCTAAGGTCTTTGAATTTTTCTGCCATAATGGCTCCAATAACAGCCAGGACGGTGGCTATAAGAGTAGTAGCTACACATATCAACCAGCGAACCGGTTTTGCCTTTTTGTTGGCCGGATAAGCTTTTTCGAGGATATAAAGAGAGGAAACATCCTGTTCTGCTGAAACCTCGTATTGTTCGTACAATGTAGAAAATCTTGTGAGTTCTTCAAGGGCATTTTCATGCCTCGATTTCAATACCTCGAATTGTGTAAGTGCTGTGGGCGAGGATGCCTCGTAATTTGCATCTTCTTCTGAACCACCGGCAACTTTTTCTATATTGTATTTCGCCTTGAGCTCCGATAAACTATCTGTAAGCTTATTAACTTCTTTTTGTTTCTCTCTGTATTTCTTTTCAAATGAAGAAACAATTCCGCTTTTCATATTTTGAACAGTCTCTAAGTTTCGTTGATCTATCACCCTGACAATAGTGTTAACCATTTGGGCAGCACGCTCGGGATCTGTATCTAAAATCTCGATTGAAATAGCACCGAGTTTTGTTTTCTTGGCGGTAAAGTTGCTATTGAACTGCCTTTTGGCGTAGAATTTCCATTGCTCATTAGTGGTATCGATATTGTAGACGTCATAGAGCTCAAAACGATTGATCATAAAATCAACTAATGGCTCTGACTTGGCAATTGTAAGTACTCTTTCAATATCACGTTCATCGCCAAAATAACTGGGTAGCATATCACCCGTGGCTTCACTGAATAACATCTGGCGGTCGGTAATGGATAAATTGGTGGGAAAAAAGACGGATTTGGACTTGTAGTGTTCATCCATGACGAATGAGGTGACAACACCCCCCAAAGCTGCAACGGCAATTAATACAATAATGGGAATACGCCATTTTAGTACAATTTTTATCAGCTCGATGAGATTAAACGGTTTGTTATTCATTTTTACGCGCGGATTTTTTGCAAAAGTAGAAAAATCATAGAGGCGCTTAATTCACCTCTATCAGGTGGTCTGATTGCTCAATTATCGTTGTTCGTCAACCGCTTCTTTCTTCGCCATCTTCCTGTTTTGAGCGGATGATTGTCAATACGCTTTGCCAATTGAGCAATTTGATACTGGTTGCCATAGCAAGTGACAAAACAATACAAACGATAAAGTTGATGAACCATTGCTCAAAGAGCCCTTTGCTTATATAAGCTATTGCTACAACTGCTGCAAAATAAGTGACTAAAAGAGCGATGAGGCGATAATTAATGGCCAGTTGGAAAATGCGGTAAGCGGCAATTATATGCAGAAGTGTAACAATCCCTTGCGTGATAAATGTTGAAATGGTAGCTCCAAAAGCCTGGTAATATTGGATAAGAATAAGATTAAGAACAATATTAAGCATGACACCGGCAAGCGCTATAATGTTTAGGTGCTTCATCTTTTCAGCTGCTGTAAGAAGAGTGCCGAATATATATATGGAGGCGATGAAGATAAATGAGACTATGAGGAGCGCAAAGATGGCGCCCCAGTAGCTTGTCGCGGCAACGTATAACCGGCAAGGACAAAGACGAAGCGATAGCTCGTTTCCAGGAGGTCAACGATCTTTTCCCGCTTTTGAAGCATCCTGGCAAAGATTGGTAATAACAGGGAGGCGAATAGAAAACCGAACATATTCACCGCATCGAGCAAACGATAAGCAGCAGCGTAGATACCTGCCTCTGTTGAGCCATTCTCAGGTAAAAGGCGCTCTATCATAACGCTGTCAATGCGGTTATAAAGAGCCATCAGGATCCCCAATAAGGCAAATGGATAAGAGCGCCTCAGCAGTGTCTTAAGAAATTCCTTATCGATGGATAAGTCAATTTCATCCATTTTTCTTACAACGAGTAAGAACGAAATAAGAGCAGTGAGCAGAAGAGCAATTGTATGAGCATAAACAAAGCGCTCAATGGTTAAGTATTCCACAGGCACTATGCCCAGTAACATTGAACCGATCATCAGGATGAGGATAAGACGGTCAGTCACCGATAAAACAGCATCGAGCCGGAAATCATGAAGCCCGGATATATTGGAGCGTAAATACAGAACAAGGGATCGCAGGATTTGATTGACAACCATGAACTTTAGCAGGAACATTTGGTAGTTATTGAACGCCACCCTCCAGCCAATACCGAAGGTTATGATCGCATAAACCCCGGCCAGAGCTGCTTTTAGCACTAATATGTTGCTTAGGTATTTGTTGAGAAGGTGCGGTTCCCGGGCAATGCGGATGTTGTTAAAATTGTTGATCGGGTCAGTTTGCAGGGGCTGAGGCTCAGGGACAAAAACCCTGAAAAGCATTCTCAACAGCAAGGTATTCAAGATCATCTGTCAATAGATTTTCTTGAACTCTCCTGTGAAATGCCTAATATTGTAGTTCTTGTGTTCAGCAAAAAAAAGAATTCCTGATCTATGAAAATCGCAGTTAACACACGTTTTCTGCTTCCTGATCATTTGGAAGGAATTGGCTGGTTTACCTGCGAGACATTCCGTCAATTAACCCGTCAACATCCTGAGCACGAATTTCACTTTTTTTTCGATCGCTCCTATAGCGATACTTATCTCTTTTCGGACAACATCACACCTCATGTGCTTCAGCCACCTGCCAGACACCCCGTTTTGTGGTATTGGTGGTTCGAGTGGAGCGTAGTGCGCAAATTGAAGCAGCTTCAACCTGACTTGTTCATCTCTCCGGATGGCTTCCTTAGTTTAAACACCCAAATCCCAACACTTCTGGTTATTCATGATCTTGCCTTTGAGCATTTTCCAAGCCATATCGGCAAATTAGCGCGGCAATATTACAGGCGCTATACCCCTCTTTTCACGCAAAAGGCAGCACGAATAGCTACCGTTTCTGAATATTCCAAACAGGATATTGTGAGCCAGTACAGAGTAGCACCGGATAAGATCGATGTTGTTTATAATGGCTCAAACGGATACTACCGCGCCCTTTCTAAGGAGCAACAGCGCAATATCAGGCAACATTTAACAAATGGCAAAGAGTACTTCCTCTTTGCAGGAGCTCTTCAACCCCGTAAAAATGTGGCCAATCTGCTGCGGGCTTTTGATCAGTTTAAGCAAAAGACCGGCTCAACTACGCAACTGATTCTTGTGGGAAGAAAAGCATGGCACTATGATGGCATCATGGAGGCCTACAATGAAATGAACGATAAAGCCGATGTGCAGTTTTTAGGGCACAAGAATGCTGTGGATCTTTCTGGTATTATGGGTGCAGCCAAATCTCTCGTATATGTTTCCCGGTTTGAGGGGTTTGGTATTCCGTTGTTGGAGGCCATGCAAGCTGAAGTGCCTGTCATTACCTCTAATACCAGTTCTATGCCGGAAATAGCAGGCGAGGCGGCCTGGTTAACAGACCCTTACTCGGTGGAAAGTATTGCTGATGCCATGATGAAGATTGATAATGATAAGAAACTGAGGCAGCAACTTGTTGATGCGGGAAAGAATCAACGCCAAAAGTTTTCCTGGCAGCAAACGGCCAATGAGCTCTGGGAAAGTGTTGAAAAGACTGTTTACAAAAGGGAAAAAAGCGGTCTTCATTTTGCAGGGGAAGCCAGCTCTTGAATTTTCATATATGAATCCCGCCTCAGCTTTTTCAAACAACTTCACGTCTAATCACCACCTAATAATGGTCAACCCATGAAAATTGCCCTTGCTCAACTGAATTATCACATAGGCCATTTTGAGCAAAATATTCAGAAGATCAAGAAGGCCATTCGGGGGGCAAAAGACAAGGGGGCAGATCTTGTGGTTTTTGCTGAACTAGCAGTCTCCGGCTATCCGCCACGAGATTTTCTTGAGTTTGGTGACTTTGTGGAACGGTGCCGGCAGTCGATCCATGAGTTAGCTCAGGAAGCTGATGACATTGGAGTGATTGTAGGATCACCCAGCTTGAATAATAAACAGAGAGGCAAGCCCCTTTACAATTCTGCCTATTTCCTGTATGATGGGCAAGTCCAAAAGATTGTCAATAAGACCCTTCTTCCCAACTACAACATTTTTGACGAATACCGCTATTTTGAGCCCAACCGGGAATTCATTACTGTTCAGCTTCAAGGCAAAATTATAGCCCTTACCATCTGCGAGGACCTTTGGGACGAAACCCCTGCCGGCCCCAACAGTAGTCAAGCTATGTACAGCAGGACGCCTATGGATATGTTGATTAGTGACAGTCCTGATATGATCATCAATATATCGGCTTCTCCATTTGATTATAATCACTCCGATGCCCGCTATGAAGTGCTGAAGCGCAACTCGGAGCAATACAATCTTCCTATTTTTTATGTGAACCATATCGGTGCTCAAACCGAGTTGATCTTCGATGGCGGCTCAATGGTTTTTGATGCTGAAGGTGAGCTTTCCGGCATGCTGCCCTATTTTGAAGAGGCGCTTCAGGTTTTCGATCTCGAGGAAATCACCCACTCAAGGAAAGCCCCAGGCCAGGAACCAACAAAAAGAATGCATGCCCCTCAAATACCTCTTAGTACAGTTCAAGCACTCGGGCCTGACAATGTCCGCGTTTTAATGATGCCTTCTGAGTTTTCCTCGGAGCATTTCGTGACGGATTCCGATCTGTTAGTGCAAAATCTCGGCTGTCAACAGGATACCATAGCCATTCACGATATTTATCACAGTTTTTTAAACACATTGCATCCCTTCATTCAAGACACAGCCTTTGATGTGACCGAGGAAAATATTCAATCCCGTATTAGAGGAACATTGTTAATGGCTTTCTCCAACAAGTTTGGCAACATTCTGCTTAACACATCCAATAAAAGTGAAGCAGCAGTTGGCTATGGCACCCTTTATGGCGACATGGCCGGTGGGCTCTCAATATTAGGTGATGTTTATAAAACCCAGGTATATGAGCTGGCCAGGTATATCAATCGGAATTGTGAGGTTATTCCTCAAAACATTATAGATAAACCGCCTTCTGCTGAATTACGGCCGGATCAAAAAGATAGTGACTCCCTGCCCGCTTATCGTATATTGGATGATTTACTTTATCAATACATCGAGATGCGAAAAGGCCCTGACGATTTGAAAGAAACAGGGTTCGATGCTTCCCTGGTGGATCGTGTTTTGAAAATGGTGAACAGCAGTGAGCACAAACGTTACCAAACACCACCCATCCTTCGCGTGTCAACCAAAGCTTTCGGTATGGGAAGAAGGATGCCCATTGTGGCCAGGTATTTAACTTGATAGAATAACACGGCTACTGGTTCCAATAATTGTGGGTACAAAAATGCGGCTAAAGCCGCTATCATGAATTGATTGGTACCCGTTGGCTGAAGCCAACGGCAATGATTTTTGAATAACTTTCCAAAAGTTTTCCGCTTTATGGATTCCACATGTACCGCCCTCTTTTCCGGTAACT
>PXTV01000246.1 GCA_003022985.1 Bacteroidetes bacterium SW_11_45_7
CCTGACACCTTGAGCACAACCATTGCCAGTTGCAATGACTCTGCCATCATCCCATTTACAATTTACAACAATGGATCAGACACACTGCTATGGAATACCGACACCCTATTTGCCGGTAATAACTTTGTGTCTCCTATTGCACCAACAAGCTCGGACTCGGGCATTGTAGAAGCTGGTGATTCAGCGGTTGTAGATGTGCTATTTACTTCTAAAGGATTGGTCAATGGTAATTATGCAAACGGCCTTACTGTTTCCTCCAATGATCCGGTAACACCAATGGACACTGTTCGCACATTTCTACAAGTAAATGGCGATCCGGTCATTTCCCTCTCAGATACTGTGTTGGACTTTGGCTCTGTGCTTGTAGGGGATGTGGTGCAAGATAGCTTTCAACTCCTCAACCACGGATGTGACACGCTTGCTGTTAGCAACTTGTCCGTGTTGGACACTTCCCTTTTTTCGGTAAATGCTGCTTCACAAACAATCCTGCCGTTTGATTCGACAGAAATCACAGTGACTTATTCGCCCGACAGTGTGGGCGATAATAATGACGCCCTTTCTATAGCAACGAACGTTGGGGATACGACTGTAATTCTCAAAGCAGATGGTGTGCCGGCTCCCGTAATCACCACCAATCCCGATACGCTCGATGTCACAATAACGGGTTGTAAAGATTCCACACAAGTACCCCTCACGATTCTCAACAACGGGAATGATACACTTCATTGGGATGCAAGCAGCACGGATTTCTCCGATAATTTCGATCCGGGAATTGACAACAGTCAATGGGACAATATTGCAGGAGCTTCCGCTTCCGGTAATTGCGGTAGTTATTCCGGTTCTCATGCACTTTATTTCGGTGGTAGTGGTCAGCGCATGGCCGTTTCCAAAGACCTTAATACTGTCAATAATAGAGGAACATTGACTTTTTATCTGAAAATTGCAACAAGTGGTAGTCCTTGTGAAAACGCAGATGCAGGCGAGGGAATCTCCCTGCAGTATTCAACAGATGGTGGTAGCAGTTGGACAAATCTCAATTATTACAATACTGATGATTTTGCCTCATTCACCAATGTTGCTGAAGATTTGCCACCAGCAGCCCGCACGAATGCCACCCGTTTCAGATGGGTTCAGTCTTCTTTCAATGGCGGCTCATACGATCACTGGGCAATCGATAACGTGGAGCTGGACGCCAAGTCCGCATTTATTCCTGATACAGGAAGTGTAGCTGTTGGCGATTCAACACAGGTCAATGTCAAATTCTTTGCGGAAGAATGGGTTACTGGTAGCCAAATCAAGCAATTGCTCATCAATTCCAATGATCCTGTCACACCTCAATATAATGTAACCGCTCAGGTCACGGTTAATGGTGATCCGGTCCTTTCACTCAGCAATGATTCCCTTGATATGGGAACGGTCAACAGCGGGGCTAGTAAAACCGATTCGCTTCTGATTCGTAATACCGGCTGTGACACGCTTCAAGTGACCAATGCGACCACTACACTGGCTCTACAGCCCAGCCATATGAAGATTCTCTTGAACTCATGACGAATGCAGGTGATACAGTTATAACACTGCATGGCACTGGTTGTCCGGGTCAGCCATCTGCTATAGCATTGACCGATACAACTGTTTGTTACAGTGATTCGGTTGTGCTAACGTCAGATCGCTCGAATTACCTCACTTGGTCCACTGGTGATACAACCGACACGATTTCAGTGTCTACATCGGGTAACTACAAGGTTACGTATGCCGATTCCAACGGTTGTCAAGCAACTTCACAATCGGTTCAGGTGCAGATAAATCCAGCGCCTTACGTAGCAGAACTGAATGGTTTCAACACCATCTGCTTAGGTGATACAGCGCGCTTGTTCGTCAAAAATGCAGCCACACAACAGTGGTCAACGGGTGATACCCTCGACACACTTGCCGTGAGTCCTGCCGATACTACGCTTTATACAGTGTCGGGGACAACACCGTTGGGTTGTTCCTATCTGGATAGCATACAGATCAATATTATTCCGGCTGACACACCCGGTGTTGTGAGTAATATGGTACCTGCCGACAGCTCGCTCGGCTTGTCCAAGCCCGTGCAATTCTCCTGGGCCCCTGCCAGCAATGCCTCGCAATACGATCTCTACATCTGGCCCGATTCCGGGACAAAGCCAAATGCACCCACAATATCCGGCATCACCTCCATCAATAAGACCTATGGAGGCAATCCACTCGCATACGCGCAAACCTTTAAGTGGCAAATTGTGGCGCGGAACTCCTGCCTGGAAAGAGAAGGGCCTGTACAGACCTTCACCCTGCGGCAATTACCGGACTTGGTTGTTGATGGCATTCAAACACCGTCATCCATATTCTCCGGTCAGCAGCTTACTGTAAGCTGGGTGATCCGCAATCAAGATGATGGTAGTACAGGGAGCACTCAATGGGACGATGGCGTGTATCTTTCGCAGGACACAGTATTGGATGGGTCCGATATTAAGCTCGGTGAAGCCGGCAACATCAGTTTCCTCAACAGTGGCCAAACTTATTCGCAATCTTCAAGCTTTACCATTCCCCAGAATACAGCGGGTGATTTTCAAATCATCGTCAAAACAGACGATCAGCATGATCTCATTGAGACAAACGATAACAACAATGCGGACTACGACTCCAGCAATGCGCAGTTGAGCGTATCTGTTCCGCCCCAGCCGGATTTGTCAGTGAATTCTATCGGGAATCCGCAAGCGATCACGGCCGGGAATACGATACCCGTAAGCTATGAAGTGTTGAATAGGGGGGATGACGATGCTGAAGGCACAAAACTAACGAAAGGGTCCGGTAGCTGCGGCACATTCTATGAAAGGCATTGGGATGATGCAGTGTTCATATCGGCAGATTCCAACTTCAACCTGAATAATGCTACACAACTTACCACTGAATACATCGGCTTCCGCTCGGACAGCTTCCAGGGCATAAGCTGCTCCTTCTTCAGCGGACAGTTCGTACAACAGGCAGGTGCAAGTCACAATTCCGCATCAATTCACAACGGGCACTTACTATTTATACGTAGCGACCGATTGGTATACTGATGTGGGGAATGAGGCCTCTACAAGTAACAATGTGAAACGAAGCGGAATCCCGATTGACGTTACGTTAAGGCCTCCCCCGGATTTGGTGGTGGACTCGGTAAGCGGACCTTATGCTGCAGGTTCCGGTACGCAGGTTACAGTGTCCTGGGAAGGGCTCAACCAAGGAGCCAATAATCCCTTGGAAAGTTCCTGGCAGGATGAGATTTATATCTCTACACTGGACACCTTTAACCAAAGTCAGGTCACCTCCATGGCCACCAGAAACAAATACAATGGTGATCAGTTGAATGCTGGCCGGGAATACGATCACACTGCAACATTCACACTGCCAAACGGCATTTCCGGGCAGTACTATCTCTATGCGGAAATCGATGATCATGATGACGTCTTCGAATACACATATGAGAATAACAACATAACGAGGAGCATCGCCCCCATTGATGTGTTCTTATCGGATTATCCCGATTTGACCGTCACAAATATCACATTGCCCGATACGATGGTGGGCGGCCAGACAGCTACCATTTACTGGTCCGTGAAGAATGTGGGGATCGATAGTGCCGATGCCTCTTGGCGCGACCGGCTCTATATGTACCAGGACACAAGCTGGCAGCCCGCTAATGCTGAGAAGTTGAGCACCATCCAGCACGCCAGTGCATTGGATAGCGGCATGACCTATATCGATTCGGCCGTGGTACAGGTGCCCACCAACCTTTCGGGCACTCAGTATGTATTCAGTTATACCGATATCAACGATGATGTGTACGAATATAATTTCGAGGGCAATAACCGGAAACACTCCGCTTTATTCGGGGACTCCACTCATGTGGTGCAACCGCCACCCGCACCGCCCACATATTCGGATATGGTTGTTGATAGTATTGCCCCGGTGGCAAGTGCCAATTCAGGGCAAAATGTGTCGGTTGATTATGTGGTGAACAACCAGGGAGGCGATACGAGCATAGCCAATAACTGGTATGATTATCTCTATCTATCCGATGACACGACACTGGATGTGAACGATAGCATCATAGCTTATCAACAAAGGACAAAGGGTCGCCTTCATCCCGGTGAAGATTACGCTGCTTCCCTGTCCGGGCAACTGCCAAATGGCATTTCAGGCACCCATTATTTGTTCATCCATACCGATAAAACCCAGAACAACTACAATGATACGTTAAGGAGCAATAACATTCGCAGAACGTCTTTCAATGTATCATTAACGCCACCTACGGATCTCGTTGTGGACACATTTAGCTTCCAGGACTCGGTTGTTGCAGGCCAGCAAATGCAGGTGCCGTTCACCATTGAAAATCGGGGGAGTGGCGCCACCCAGTCAGC
>PXTV01000247.1 GCA_003022985.1 Bacteroidetes bacterium SW_11_45_7
TAGGGGCGTGTCCTTTGCTGATCTGAAACAAACACTGTCTTTCTTTGCCAGGGAGATGTTCGGTAAGGATACAGCCATACGTTTGCGGCCATCGTATTTTCCTTTTACTGAACCATCTGCCGAACTCGATGTGACGTGCTTTATCTGTGGGGGCGATGGGTGCTCGGTCTGCAAATCCAGTGGCTGGGTGGAGGTTCTGGGCTGTGGTATGGTTGATCCCGCTGTAGTGAGGAGTTCCAATATCGATCCGGAAACCTATTCCGGGTTTGCTTTCGGTATGGGGATTGAGCGGATCGCTATGCTGAAATACCGCATCCGGGATATCCGTTTGTTTTCCAACAACGATGTGCGTTTTTTGGAACAGTTTAAGGCAGCAAGGTGAGATAAGGCACACATGTTTATAAATCTGTCAATAAACAACTTAAAATCTTTTTATGAAGCGATTCGATGAGATTGATCAAGCGGCAGTAACAGGAGCCGGCACAATGGGCGCTGGCGTTGCCCAGCTTTTTGCTATGGCCGGTCACCCGACTGTCTTGTACGATCTGGAACAGGAAATGCTCGATAAGGCCCTCCAAAAGGTGGACAAGAACCTGCAAGGGGCTGTCGATCGCGACAAGATCTCCGAGGAAGGCAAACAACAAACCATCGATAACATTACCACCACAACAGATTTTAGCCAGTTAAAGGCAGATGTGATCCTGGAGGCAGTAGTTGAAAAGCTGGAAGTCAAACAAGAAATATTCCAAAAACTTGCCGATCAAAACGAGACCAACACAATTCTCGCCTCGAATACCTCTTCCATACCAATCACCAAAATTGCCTCGTCAATACCGAATCCTGAGCGGTTTGCAGGCATGCACTTCTTCAATCCCGCTCACATTATGAAACTGGTGGAGGTCATATCGGGAGCCGCAACGGGCCATCAGACAGCAGATACGTTGAAAAGCCTGGCGAAGCAGTTGAACAAATTTCCTGTTGACGCCAAGGATTCGCCTGGTTTTATTGTCAATCGCGTGGCCCGCAATTACTACGTGGAGGGGTTGAAAGTCCTGGAAGAAAATGTAGCTGATCATGCGGCTATAGACCGGCTCATGCAAGCATCCGGCTTTAGAATGGGGCCGTTTAAGCTGATGGACCTGATTGGTGTTGATACGAACTTCTCTGTGACGTCATCTATGTTTGCTTCGTTCCACTACGACCCCAAGTTCCGTCCCAGCCGTATCCAGGAGCAAAAAGTGAATGCCGGCCATCACGGCCGTAAGTCAGGAAAGGGATTTTACGATTACGATGAGTAGTTGAGCAACTTCTTAGCATTTTGGCTTTCTTCTGACGGTGAAATGTCTTTTTTCCCTCGTAGCTTTATAAGGTCATGCGCATTCTTTCGGCTGATACCGCCAATTTCCTCAGCAAGCTCACGTTGCGTAAAGTCTGGAACGGGCTTAAGATCACTTCATCCTATTTCCTGACACGTTGGTTCAGCAGGCCTATTCAGTGGGGCTTTCCATTTAATGTCTCCGTTGAGCCGACCACTTCTTGCAACCTGGGTTGCCCCGAGTGCCCGAGTGGGACGCGTTCTTTTACACGACCAACGGGGCGCCTGCAGATGGAGCAATTGCAGCAATGGGTGGATGAACTGTCACCGCAGTTGATCTTTATGTATTTTTATTTCCAGGGCGAGCCCTTCCTGCATCCCCGGTTTTCACAACTCGTCAACTACGCATCGCAAAAGGGAATCTATACAGTAACCTCTACGAACGCCCATTTTTTAAACGACAAGAATTGCCGGCATGTCATTGAAGCGGGCCTGGATCGCATGATCATTTCGATAGATGGGACAACCCAGGAGACGTACGAAAGTTATCGAAAGGGTGGTAGCTTGGACCGGGTGCTTGAGGGAGCGCAAAATATGGTGAAGTGGAAAAAAGAGCTGAATGCGTCAAACCCTCACTTGATCTTTCAGTTTTTGGTTGTGGCCCCCAACGAACACCAGATTGACGAGTTGTTTCAACTCGCACGGGAAACAGGTGTTGATGACGTCAAGCTGAAAACCGCTCAGATTTACGATTACGAAAATGGCCATCCCCTCATCCCGGAGCAGGATAAGTTTTCACGCTACAAGAAAATGCCGGACGGCACATTTCAAATCAAGAATAAGCTGGCCAATCACTGCTGGAAACTTTGGCATTCGTGCGTGATTACCTGGGATGGCAAAGTGGTGCCCTGCTGTTTTGACAAGGATGCGAAGCACCAACTGGGTGACTTAACGCAAAACAGTTTTCAGGAGATTTGGTGGAGCGAAAGCTACCACGCGTTTCGGCAAAAGCTAACGCATTCCCGCAAGGAAATCGATATCTGCCGGAATTGCACAGAAGGCACAAAAGTGTGGATCGAACCGGGGTGAGCTGTTAGCCTATAGCATAAGTTAATAAGCAGGTTTGCTTATTTTCCAATAATTGAACGGAGTGCCTACATGTTCATCAACTCTTCTTCCTTGGCTTGTAAGTGACTGTCCACCTTGCCGATGTATTTGTCAGTCAGCTCCTGGACTTCATCTTCTGCCACTTTGGCTTCATCTTCTGACAGCCCTTCTTTTTGCATGGCTTTGATCTTGTTGTTGGTTTCTTTACGGGAATTTCTGATACTTACGCGCGCATTCTCAGCTTCGGCCTTGACTTTCTTTGTGAGCTCCTTGCGCCTTTCCTCTGTGAGGGTTGGTATATTGATGCGAATGATGCTTCCATCATTGGTTGGGTTAAGCCCTATGTTGGCCATATGGATGGCTTTTTCAATCGGCTCGAGCATCGACTTTTCAAACGGCTGAATCACAATGGTTTTGGCATCGGGCGTTGTCACATTAGCAAGCTGATTGAGAGGTGTATTCATGCCGTAGTACTCAACTAAAATGTCATCCAGCATATTCGGGTCAGCTTTGCCGGCTCGTATTTTTCTTACTTCCGCTTCCAGGTGATCGATGGACTTTTTCATGGATTTTTCCGTCTCCTGTAGCAGCTGATCAGTATCTTGGCTTTCTTGACTCATAGCGCAGTTAATATTTTATGAATGAAGTGGATAAGTGTAGGGACTCATTGCTGAAATGATTTGTTGAATTCCTTAATTCCGGCCTGTTATAACGTTACCAACCTCCAATGCGTACCCAAAAATAAAAAAATCAATATAGCTACATAAGCCGGTTGCCCACTCTCAGCTAAATAATCATGCAAATATTGCCACTTACTCCAATCCCTTTGATGGTGATTGTAATAGTAAGTTCTGTTTGAAGACAATGAAAAATCGTGACATCTATCAATTCCCACTATGACAAAGATCATTATGGATGATTGATGAATCTCTTTCTTTCAAGCAAAAGTTGAGGATATAGTGAAACCAAATTTAAACCTGTAGACATTGTTATCCGATATGGCTTTGTCTCTTTATTGGGCATCGTGTTTGGCTTTACCCAAATGGGGGTATTTTTGTGTTAGCGATTATCTTGTTGACTACAGCTGTAACCGGTTGGTGCCCTATGTTCGATCTTTTGGGCATCGATCATCAGAAACGGCAGGAGTCGGACTAAACTACCTTGTAAGGTCTCAATGGGTGTTTGATACCAGGGTTCCTGTGCCTTCTTTTCCTTTGATGACTTCCTGCAGCGTGCCTTGTTCATTCATGTTGAAGACGAGGATGGGCAGGTTGTTTTCCTGGCAAAGGGTAAAAGCCGTCAAATCCATGATGCTCAAGCCATGCTGGTAGGCTTGCTGGAAAGAGAGGGACCGAAATCGTTCGGCATCCAGGACTTTTTCAGGGTCTGCGGAGTAAACGCCATTCACGCGAGTTCCCTTGAGGATAACATCCGCTTCTACTTCGATGGCGCGGAGGGATGCTGCAGTATCGGTGGTGAAATAAGGGTTGCCTGTTCCTGCGCCAAAGATCACTACGCGCTTCTTTTCCAGGTGCCGGATAGCCCGTCTGCGGATGTACGATTCAGCTACCTCTTCCATTTTGATAGCTGACATCAACCTGGTTTGGAGGCCTTGTTTCTCCAATGAGCTCTGCAGGGCCATGCCATTGATCATGGTGGCCAGCATCCCCATGTAATCACCTTGCACTCGTTCAATACCGTTTTCTTCCGCCTTTAGCCCTCTGTAGATATTACCGCCCCCTATGACGATGGAAATCTGAACTCCCTGGTCCATTACGTCCTTAATATCTCCTGCATACTGAGCAATGCGGTCAGGGTCAACACCGAATTGTTTGTCGCCCATCAGGGCTTCGCCACTAAGCTTCAGAAGTACTCGCTGGTATTTCATCCTTTGGTTTCTGTATCAGCCACAAAGACACGAAGACACGAAGTTATTTTTTAATAAAAAAAGGATACAACTTCATTGACATATATCTACTGATTCAATAAGGACGAATAATACTCAATTTCCTTATGCCTTTGTGTTTCCCGATGATTTCCATCGGGAGTGGCTATCATCTCAATTTAGACATAAAAAAAGAGAGAATTTTTTCAAACCCTCTCTTTTCGATTTCCTTTATTGACCGATGGCGACCCGCTTAAAGTTTTTGACTTCCAATTCCGGGTCGATTTCTTGTAACGCTTCCCTTACTGTTTTTTGAGAATCTTTCACAAATTGCTGGTTCAGCAAAGTGCTTTCCTCGTAGAATTTTCGCAGCTTCCCTTCAGCAATTTGATCCACAACCTTTTCCGGCTTGCCTTCATTGATGGCTTGTTCGCGTGCCAGACTGCGCTCTTTTTCGATTGTCTCCTGCGGCACACCATCCTTGTCAAGAGCAATGGGGGTCATAGCAGCAATTTGCATGGCTAAATCCTTGCCGATTTGCTCGATTTGTTCATCGGCCGGCTTGTTCAATTCCACAAGTACGCCAATTTTATAGCCAGCGTGGTTATAAGCGATAACGGTTTCGGCTTCAGAGGTTTCGTAACGTGCCAGTTGAATATTTTCATTGATCACACCAACTTGCTCGTTAACTTTTTCCTCTACGGTTACTCCGTTATGCTGAAGCCCTAATAGTTCTTCTCTTGACGAGGGAAATTCAGTAACAGCTAAATCAGCGATCGATTTAGCAAAAGAAATGAAGCTATCGTTTTTGGCTACAAAATCGGTTTCGGAGCTCAGATAGATAATTGCCCCCCGTTTTTTGTCTTTGCTTGTTTCTGCAATAGCCACTCCCTCAACCGCTTCTTTATCCGATCGTTTTTGGGAAACTTTTTGGCCTTTCTTTCTCAGATAGTCGATGGCAGCATCCATATCGCCATCGGACTCGGTTAGCGCGTTTTTGCAGTCCATCAAACCGGCACCTGTCTTTTGCCGGAGTTCATTGACTTCTTTAGCTGTAATGCTCATCGTTTGCTCTACTTATTTTCTTCAGTTTGATTGTCTGATGACTGATCACTTTCAGAGGTGGTTTGACTTTCTTCTTCTGCTTCCTTGGTAACGCCACTCTGAGGCTCCTCAGCTTGTTGTTTTTGTTGAGCGGTTTCTTCTCCGGTACTGCCCTCTTCCTTGCTCTTCTCCGATGTGCTCTTGCCGGCTGACGAAGATGTCACTTTCTTGGTACGCCTGCGCTTACCGGTTCCTTTTTTGGAGCCTTTTTCACCTGATTCTTTGGGCTCTTTCTCTTTCCCTTCGGCTGAAGCTTCCTTTTCTTCAGCTTTCGCTTCCTGTTGTTCGCTGTTCTGCTCTTGTTCGCCTTCTTTCTCCTTATCTTTTTCTTTCTTCTCCTGTTCCTGTTTGCGTTCCTCAAGCCCTTCCTGAATTGCCTCAGTAAGGTAATTCACAACAATCTCGATCGATTTTGTGGAATCATCGTTACTCGGGACGGGAAAATCGACTTTGGAAGGGTCGGAATTGGTATCCACCATAGCAAAGGTGGTAATGTTGAGCTTGTTCGCTTCTGCTAATGCTATATCTTCATGATTGGTGTCTACAATCAAAACAGCTGAAGGCAGACGGTTCAATTGACTTATACCGCCCAGCACGCGCTCCAGCTTTTGCCGTTCACGCTCCATTGACAAGCGCTCCTTCTTGGTGACATTTTGCAGCGTGCCATCGTTCAGCATCCTGTCGATGCTCTGCATCTTTTTGATTGACTTGCGGATAGTGGCGAAGTTAGTCATCATGCCCCCGAGCCAGCGATCCGTCACATACGGCATGTTGACGCTTCTGGCAGCTTCACTGGCTAATTCCTGTGCTTGTTTTTTGGTTGCCACATAAAGGATTTTCCTGCCGGACCTGGCAATGGATTTCAATGCTGAAGCCGCCTCGCTCAGCATTTCGTTGGTCTTGTAGAGATCGATGACGTGGATCCCTTTCCGCTCCCGTTAACGTATTGACAATTTAGCGCTTACTGAATTGATCGCTCTTACGGGCCTTCTGCTTGCCGTATTTTTTGCGTTCTACCACGCGCGGGTCGCGTGTAACCAGTTGATGCTCCTTGAGCTTTGGCTTCAACTCGGGGTCCATTTGAGCAAATGCCCTTGATATACCCAGACGAATAGCTTCGGCTTGTCCTTTCTTACCACCTCCATCAACATTGACTTTGACGTCAAATTGGTCAGTGTATTCCAGGACTTTAGCCGGCAACTCGAGGTTGCGCTGCATGTGAAGGGCGGTGAAATATTCTTTGTAATCCTTGCCGTTAACAGTAATACTGCCGGAGCCCTTTTTCATATAAACACGAGCCACGGATTCCTTTCTGCGACCTGTTCCTTGAAAATAATCCATAAGTTAGACTACAGTTTAAGTTCTTGTGGTTGTTGAGCTTGATGTTTGTGTTCCGGGCCAGCGTAGACCAAAAGCTTTTTGAACATCTGGCGGCCCAGCCGGTTTTTGGGCAACATGCCATGAACAGCTTTTTCAATGATCTTTTCCGGCTTTCTTTGCCGCAGGGTAAATGGGGTGGTGATTTTTTTGCCGCTTTGGTAACCGCTCCAGCTTACGTATTGCTTATCCGTTTCTTTATGGCCTGTCAGACGTACCTTATCGGCATTGATAACGATAACGTAGTCACCGCAGTCAACATGCGGAGTGTAGTTCGGCTTGTGTTTACCCCTTAAAATATGGGCAATATTTGAGATGAGACGACCGAGCTTCCGGCCTTCAGCGTCTACCACGTACCAATTGTGCGTGACCGTATTCTGGTTTGCTGATTCGGTCTTAAAACTTAATGCTGACACGTATATGAAATTTTAGTGGACTTTGAATCGAATGAATCATTGTCTCAATTCAAGAGAAATGATGAATCTTCTTCCCTTTGCGGCTTGCAAAGGTATTTCTTTTTTGGTCGAGTTCCAATAGTGCACAATAAAAATTTTGAAACGCCTATTCATAAAGCACTGATAAACAGGGTTCATATCGCACAGAAATTTGGATGGGTATGCTTATAGCAGTTGGTAATGACCGTTTGGTGCGGATTGAAAAATAATAGGCCACCGTCTGATTAGGTGGCCTTGACTGGAACTCGAATACGATCAGTGGATATCCTGCCTAATCTCTTACCCCCATAAAGATCATGACATAATAGAGCAGTGTGGCGAGTGACGAGAGAGCAGCGACAACATAGGTCATGGCAGCCCACCAAAGGGCGTCTTTGGCTTGTTCGTGCTCCCTGCTCGCAGTCACGCGGGCATTATCGAGCCAGGCGAGTGCCCTGTTACTGGCATCGATCTCCACCGGCAAAGTGACAAAACTGAATAATGTTGTTAGCGCAAAGAGGATGATGCCTGTTAAAATTAACCAGGGAAAGATCTCAACTGTCAAAATGCCGCCAATCAACAACCAGGGGATGTACCTGGATGAAGCACTCACAGCGGGTACCAGCGTAGAGCGCAATTGNNNNATGCTGCACAGCATGACCACATTCGTGAGCCGCTACAGCAGCTGCCGCAACGTGAGTGCCATCATGAACATTTGGACTCAAGTTGACTGTTTTGGTAGATGGATTGTAATGATCGGTCAAGTGCCCTTCTACCGATGTGATCTTAACATCTTGTATGCCGTTATCCTTCAGCATCTGTTCAGCAATGTCCTTGCCGCTCATGCCCGTGCTGATGGGCTGCTGTGAATATTCCTCGAATTTCTTCTTCAGCTTGCGGCTAACGAGCCAGCCGGCAATCATCAACCCTACAATCAAAAGGAGCATGCCTATGGGGATTCCAAACATAGTGTTTCCTGTTTTTAACGTTCAATCAAAAAACGCTTCAAATGCTGCAAAAGTTTTGCCAAATCTAAGTATTTTTAAATACAACGGCTGACAATTCCAAATTATAAAGTATGAGGTATCAAAAAAGCTAAAAGGAAAAGAATTAACATGATTAAGCATAAGTTTGATCTTGTTACCCTATTTTGTAATTAGGGTTCAATTCCAATAATTAATAAAGGTACTGGCGGGCTTGTCCGTCCTTGTCTCATAACATTGTAAACTTCTCCTTCATAATAAGCAACACCAGAGGACATCTCAGTTTGCATATTTTTGGTCGGCAAAATCTCTATTCCCAAGTTAATCACACCTCCTGAGTAAAAAAGCATGTGTTTTACAAAAAGATCATAAGCTACAAATGCATACTTGCCAAATTGAACTTCTACAGCTATGTTATTTTTAACAAAGTCTGTTTGATTATAGCTATAAATTGGTTCTTCTCCATGCTCTTTCAAAAATTGCTTTTGTTCTTTTGCAGGCATAGAAAGGCTCTGTTCCATTAACTCCCTATTCAAAGTGATATAGTAGTTGTATCTGCTTTCTTGCCACTTTCTTTCATGAAATTCAGTTTCAAATGCTTTATTTAATTCTATTGGACTAAGAAGTTGGTTCCCTTTATTTTGCTTTTCACGGCTAACTTTGGTTCTGTAATTGTCTGCTTCAATTGAGTGAATTACCTCTTTAATTTCGTCATAAAGGTTGGGAAAATGAACTAATAAAAACTCCTCTCCATTTAAGTGCGAATATGTTTTAGCTATTTTCATTCATTTTGCCCATTTTTATTAAAGAGGGAATGGTTCTGCCATTCTTGAGGTGGTTTTGTTAATTTATTATTTGATTTGGGCTTATGTATAGGTTTATTGATCGGCCTGAGTTTAAGTGTTCCTTCCTTTAAGTCTCGTAACCTTTTTTCTGCAATATCCACATATTCTTTTTCTTTTTCAATTCCTATCACGTTTCTTTTATTTTTAACAGAAGCCAATATTGTCGATCCAACTCCGGCATATGGGTCTAAAACCCAGCTGTTTTCATTGGTAAGAGCTAACACGCATCTCTCAACTAACTCAACAGGAAATTGACATGGATGACCGGTTTTTTCAGGATGATTCGATTTTACATTTGGAATGTTCCAAAGTTCGTTTTCCCAGTCTTGTAAAACGATTTCCCAAATATCTGTAGGATTTTTTCCTCTTGGATTCCCGGAGGGTTGCCCTTTTTTTGACCCCTTAAAATGCCTTTTACCAGGGTATTTTGCCGGGACCCTAACATCGTCAAGATTAAAGATGTAATTATCGTTTTTTGTAAACCATAAAATCGTTTCGTACCGCCCGGAAAATCGATTTGAGGCATGTAAGCCATGTCCAAAATGCCAGATGATCCGATTTCTTAGTTTTAAACCATATTTCTTAAAAATTTGATAATAATAAATATCTAATGGAAATATTTCTCCTTTATCTACGTAATTGCCAACCTGCCAGCAAATACTCCCATTTTCTGAAGTGACTCGAATCAATTCCTGAATAACTTTTTCCTGCCTTGAAAGATAATCCTCTATTGATTCCTTTATCTCATATTGCTTTCCAACATTGTAAGGTGGAGAGGTAATGACCAGATCAAAGGCTTCATCATCAAAGTCTTGAAGGGTTTTATATGCATCACCGCATATCATTTGACTCTTACTTTTATAAAGCTGATTTATAATTTCTTCTATTGGTTCCTCGGCTTTCATAAAAGTATAATGTTTTGATTCAAGAATATCCTTAACTGGTCACAATAGAAGGTTCGTACAAAGATATTGTCTATAGAGCTTCATAGTTATAGATAGTTGGTTACATTCCGCCACTATCGAAATTTACTCAACAGGATTAGGCTCTTACAAGAGCAGCTTCAGAGAAATAATTACTGTATTCATTCACGATCTCATCAAGAATGGCTTGAAT
>PXTV01000248.1 GCA_003022985.1 Bacteroidetes bacterium SW_11_45_7
TCAAATACATGATGGAGGAGATGCCGGACCGCGCGTTTGATGTGGGCATTGCCGAGCAGCATTCAGTAACATTTTCAGCGGGCTTGGCCACGCAAGGATTGCGGCCATTCTGCAATGTGTATTCCACGTTCATGCAGCGCGCTTATGACCAGGTAGTTCACGATGTAGCGATCCAGGACTTGCCGGTGATCTTCACGCTCGACCGTGCCGGTGTGGTAGGAGGAGATGGCGCCACACACCAGGGCGCTTACGACATTGCCTACATGCGCTGCCTGCCCAATATGATCGTGTCGGCACCGATGAATGAGCCCGAGTTACGCAATCTCATGTACACGGCCCAGCTCGATGAGCAAACGCATCCTTTCTGCATTCGATACCCACGTGGAAAAGGTGTCACACCCGATCCTGACTGGCAAACACCTTTCGAGAAAATCGAAATCGGGAAAGGACGTGTTATTAATGAAGGGCAAGATGTGGCTGTCCTGTCATTTGGCCATCCGGGCAATTTTGTCCAAGATGCCTTTAAGGACCTTAGAACGGATGACATCTATCCCGCTCATTACGACCTCCGCTTTGTGAAGCCCTTGGATGAGGAGCTGCTGCACGAAGTATTCTCGAGCTTCAATAAGATAGTGACGGTGGAAGACGGCTGCCGGCAAGGTGGCTTTGGCTCGGCCATCCTCGAGTTTATGGCTGACAACAGCTACTCCGCTGACGTGAAACGCCTGGGCATTCCGGACCATGTTGTGGAGCACGGGGATCAGAAAGACCTCTGGCAGGAATGCGGCATCGACAGCGCCTCTATAGCCAACAGCATCCGTCAAATGATGAGCGAATCGGTGCGGGTACATGTGAGTAAGTCGGTGCAGTGAATCTCGAGCTATCAGCAGGTAAAGCAGCATCGAGAAGGCAAAATCAACCTTCAATCTGCAAGGGATTTGCTGGATGAAATTTGAAGTCCTATACACGGCTCATTTTAAGAGCGAATTGAAAAGGTTAGCGAAAAAACATCCTTCCCTTCAAAAGGATTTGGAAAAACTGCTCGGGCAACTAACTGGAGAATAATCCCCAAATGGGACAGCCGATCGGCCACAATTGCTATCAAATTCGAATAGCGATTTCTTCAAAAAGCAAGGGAAAATCTTGAGGAGCCAGAGTCATTACGCAGGTATTTATTGCAGAGCAGGTTGTTTATTTGCTTTCCATTTATGACAAGTCCAACAAGTCTACCATTACTGACGAGGAACTCAAAGCACCGATTCGGAAGAACCTTTAAAAGTTATAGTATTTGTTGACGTCCTAAAACTTAGATTTAATGAAAAGCTGGCCAGTAATGATGGCCCTAACATACTCAAGGAATAAATTGCTTTAAAAAAACTTAGCAAAAGAATGGTTAAATTAAGAGCAATCTGGATGAATAGATCAAAATTGAAGAAGGGATTGTTGTTACTGGAAAAAATGGGGGTGCTTAGCTGACTACTGCCTATCGGCAGACTGTGTGAAGTCGAACTCAAGCAGGAAAGGCGCAAAATTGTTCAAATATTATATTAATACAAGAAGTAGAATTGATAATAACAAGCTTATAGCACTTGAAATAATTCCTAGAATACCCATTAATTTACCCCGTGCTTTTCTTTTAAATCTATCTGGGTTGCTACCAATTCTCGTCAACCCCACAATACTAAAGACTAAACTTCCAATGCCTAAAACAACCATTATTACCAATGGCCAAGCTAAATTATAGGGAAGAAATAGTGCCGATAATAGTGCGGCAAAACCAGTGGCATAACCCGCTAAAGAAAATCCTTCAATAGATTTTTTCTGTGATTTTGACTCATCAACATCTGCTTGATCAGTATTATTATTATTTATTTTAACATCATTCTGTTTTTTATCATCAGACTCATTAAATACATCTTTAGTTCCATCAGCATATTTAATTAGAAAGACCTTGCTCTTCGGCTTTGTATATAATGGACCTTTTACATTACTGCATTTTTTGTATTTAATTTTATCTTCACCAACAACCTTTACTTTAGCAACAATTTCTTCAGCATTTTGCAAAATTATTATATCACAATTATTTGTATCATTAATATATGTTTTGGATTCTTGACTTTCCTTAAACAAATTCTTCTTAGAAGCAGTTAGAAATTCATCATCATATCGTTCAGTTATTTTTTTATTACCATTTTGATCTATTTTACTTATGTCATCAATCTCAAGATTGTTATTTTGAGCAATCCCTATTTTATCAATTTTAGATGGGGTAAGAGATACTTGTTCTGCTCTATAGCTATTATCAGATAGAATATGATCATTGGATGTATCAAAGTTATTCTTGGAAGTACTACATGAGGTAATTGTAAGTGTGAATAGAAGGATTATCCAATGGAAATAATAGAATGCTCTAAAGCTCATATTAGTGATAGCTTAATTAGAAATATTGACATTAAAGAATAATATAGTGTATAAATGTAAAAAACTCAACCAAACTTTTCAATCGATTTTAAGTGTTTTACTACACGGTTTGGGTTCAAATATAAAAAACTTAACCAACTTTTCAATAAGTCATATATAATTCCTACTAACCAAAATCCGAGGGTCTGAAAAATAAACCGCAGTGAATGCAGAGAAGACGCTGAGTATCGCTAAGAAATGTTTCACACAAATAGGTGAAATTCACTCCGTGGCCCTTCCTTCACTGGGGATCGGGAGCGATTACTTTGATTTCTCCCTATGGTTTTTATCGGGAATCGTTTAGAAAAAAGACCCTCGGATTTTGGGGACTAATTTTCCTTTCAAATTGTCAAGCTAAGCTTATTTGCCAATTTCCAAATATTGCGAAATGATTTGAATGGCCACCTTGAACATTTAATCGAGTTTTACTCTGCAGGCATTCTGATTGATTCCATTCAACCAAGTATTCAAAAATCTCTCTTAAGTCAAGCTGAACCTACCCTGCCATACTATTTTTTTGCCATTCATCGATTTCTTTATTGGTTTGCTCTTCGTTTAGACGGTTTCCTTCTTGTATGTTTTTTTTATCGATTGCTTTTGCTCTTCGGTGGTATCCGAGAATACATTCTCATCAATGTTGAGAAGACTATGAATTTCTTTTATACACACTTTTCATTCAATTACTTGATCCTGGCAATCAGGCAGTATTTGATTTCCTTTTAGCTCTCTTGAATCTCATTTATTGTAATCTACAAAATTGAATAGGAAATTGTGCTGTGGTGTATCCAACTAACCGATAGTTAACCATAGCGCTCAATTTAAAAAGAAGACTTATAAGTTGATCAGTGAGTTCTCCAACCCAAAACTGACTTTGAAATCTTATCCTTCATATCCGAAAAGTGAAAAACGACCAATGGACATTCAATCGAAAAATTATAGTTTATTCAGTTGCTAACCAGCATTGACAACCCTAACATGCTTAAAGAATTCATTGCCTACTTTTGGCAAAAGCGGACGCTTGCGCCAGGAATAGAACTCATACAGCAATATCAAGTCGTGTAATCAGGACTTCATCATGCAGACGTTCCTGAATTTCAACGGAAGATGCTTCTTCAAGAAACAATTGCAGCGCCTCTTTCAGGTTTTCCCTTGCCTGTTCAATTGTATCGCCCTGGCTGGCCACATCAAGCTCAGGGCACAATGCCACATAAGCATCTCCTTCTCTTTCGATGATGGCAGTAAGTTGGTAATGCTTGGGCATACAGCTACTTTTTTATAAAGATACGATACCAGTTCAAAATCACTGATACTTGTTAAGGTACAAGTTTTTTATTTTACGTATGAACAGGTTATTACATGAACACATAATCACATCAACACCTGAACACCAAATCTTACATTTTATATCTTGAATCGATCCTCACCTCAACACCCGCAACCGTTCACTGTCCAGCTTGAGAAGAATAAATACCAAAATGGTAAACGACAGCAAGGAGGAGCCGCCATAGCTGATGAAGGACAGAAGAATACTGATAACCTGCAAAAGCCCAATATGGGAATTTCATGGATAAAATGATGACAGAAACTGTAATTTTAGATCATTGGTTTGTATATTAAAATGCCCAGACCATGTATGAACGGATAACCGTTGATCCCAACCAAATGAATGGCGAGCCATGCATTCGCCATTTAAGAATCCCGTTGCTACCATTCTAACATTGATGGGCCATGGCATGGATGGCAGTAAAATGTTGGCGTATTACCCCGATCTCGAAAAGGAAGATATTTTGGAAGCCCTCAATTATGCTGCTGAAGCCATGCGTGAAAGAGAATTGGCTCTCAAACGAAAAACTCTTCAAAGTTGACGTTTACCTTTTTGAGTTGACCTGCTTTTTCAACTTCTTCGCCCCCTTTTTGAAGTACTCTTTTTCTTCCTCAAAAGTCATGCCCTCGATATCCTTATCAATTTGGTCACGGATTTCTCTCATCAGTTTAACCGCGCCAAACTTCTTCTTATTATTAGATTTATTCATTTTCATAACGCAATAATTCTCTTGGTGTTCTGATTTCCAAAGTCTGATAGCCGTTTTGTAAGTTCACTCCTGTTTCTTATTAAGAAATATACGCAATTTTCAATGAATGTCTTCCTTATGAGCGGGTTATTACATGAACACATAATCACATCAACACCTGAACACCAAATCTTACATTTTATATCTTAAATCTTGAATCGATCCTCACCTCAACACCCGCAACCGATCACTGTCCAGCTTGAGAAGAATAAATACCAAAATTGTAAACGACAGCAAGGAGGAGCCGCCATAGCTAATAAAGGGCAGCGGAATGCCGATGACCGGCACAAGACCGATGGTCATGCCGATGTTCACCAGCACGTGGAAGAACATCACACTGGCCACCCCATAGCCATACACGCGCGTAAAGGACGAGCGCTGGCGCTCGGAAATAAAGATGATGTGCAGGAGAAAGAACAGCCAAATGCTAATGAGCACCACACTTCCCACATAGCCAAACTCCTCGCCAATGGTGCAAAAGATAAAGTCCGTGCTTTGCTCGGGGATAAAATCGTACTTCGTTTGGGTGCCCTCCAGAAAGCCCTTACCCGTTGCACCGCCCGAGCCAATAGCGATCAAAGACTGGTTAAGGTTGTAAGCCGAGCCGCGCATGTCGTGCTCCTTGCCCAGCAGAACGTTGATCCGCTCGCGCTGGTGTGGTTTGAGAATTTCGTTAAATGTATAATCCACACTATACACGTAACCAGCTGCCAGAATAAAGCCAAAGACCGTCACAACAACAGCTCCTCTTGTTTGCCAGCCGAAATAGATGAAAAGCGCTGCCGGTATCAATAGCAAAGTGATCAGGACCCAATTGCTAATTACCAGCGCCAGCACTGATAGAATAGCAATGTTTACACCTGCCATCAAAATCCAGGCGTATAACCCTTCGCGGAACATCACCAATATGAAAGCAGCAAATACCAGCGCAGAACCGGTATCGCCCTGGAGTTGAATCAAAGCAGCCGGCAGGCCAATAATGCCAAGTGACAAGGCAATGGATGAGAGCTTGTGCAAATTCACATTACGGGTTGTCACATAGCGGGCGAGTGCAAGAGCCGTTGCGAACTTGGCAAATTCGGCAGGCTGAATGCGAATACCGCCAATAGCGAACCATGAACGCGAACCTGACACAGTTTCGCCAAAGAGCAGCACGAATATGAGGAGCAATGCCACAAGAGCATAAAAGCCGTAAGCAAACGTTGTAAAAAACTTGCTGTCCAGGATCATGATGACAATAGCTGCCACAATAGAAATACCTGCCCACACCAACTGTTTGCTGTACTGCGATGATAAGTTGAACAGCTCAACCTCTCCTGTATTGTACGTAGCAGCAAAAACGGTAACAATTCCGCCCGCCACCATAATCATGTACAAGAAGATCGTTAACCAGTCGATATCTGCCGCTATGTTCCGGGAACGCCTCAATGTTCTTCGCCCTCCTTATGAATAAAATCGGATTCCAGGATACGATTCTCGAACCATTGGCGATGAGGTGTATCAGCAATGGTGTCGTTAAGATATTTTTCCGTCATCAAGCTTGCAATAGGGGCAGCAGTTGTTGAGCCGTAACCCGCATTTTCCACAAAAGCGGCTATAGCAATTTGCGGATCATCCTTGGGAGCAAATGATATGAAGATGGAGTGATCATCGCCATGCGGGTTTTCAGCCGTGCCCGTTTTGCCACAAAAGGTGATGTTGTTAATTTGCGAAAAGCTGCCCGTGCCATCCTTGACCACTTTGCGCATTCCGTCTACAACAGTATTGAAGTGTGTTGAGTCGATATCCACCTCATGCTTTTTGCCGTAGGAGCATCAGCGACCGCCATTGATGGCCCTCGTAAATGCGGTCGTAGAGTTTGGATGTTGGGACAAAGCCGGCTGATTCATTTGGCAGATCGATATTCAGCTTACGGCCAAAACCCATATCGTACAGATAATTTGCCCAATGGTCCAGGCTTTGTTGGATGGTATTGAACCGTTGCTGATCGATAACTTCCCGAAAGACATGGCAGAAATAAGCGTTGCAGGAATGCTGAATGGCCTCTTGGGCTGAGCTAATACGGGGGTGCTTATGGCACCCCACTTTAAAATTCCCAACATAGTAGCCTTTATTGCACTTGTAACCGGTATTGGGTGATATCACATGTTCTTCTAACCCCAAAAGCGCCATTACGGGCTTAAAAGTTGAACCGGGTGGATAACTGGCCATAACCGGGCGATTGAACAAGGGGTTGAGCGTGTCCCGGAGAAGTTTATTGAAATTGTCGCCCCGATTTCTTCCTGTCAACAAGTTCGGATCGTAAGTTGGGCTGCTGACCATCGCCAAAACACCACCCGTTTCCGGGTTGAGTGCCACCACGCTGCCCACTTTATTTTGCATGAGCTTTTCACCGTATTGCTGCAAGTCCAGATCAAGGGTTGTAGTAAGATTACTACCCGAAACGGCAGCCGTGTCATAGGCGCCATCCTGAAAACTTTTCTTCTCGCGGTTATGGACGTCTACCATTACGTATTGAACACCTCGTCTTCCGCGCAACTGGCTTTCGTACTCCTTTTCGAGTCCACTTACACCAACATAATCGCCAGGCTCGTAATATTCTTCCGATTGTTCGACCTGTTCCTCGTTCACTTCACCAATGTAACCGAGCATGTGAGCCGCTGTTTGATGGGGATAACTACGGATGGTACGAACCTGCCCAAAGAAGCCCGGGTATTTGAACAAATGCTCCTGGAAACGGGTGTAGGTTTCCGTTGATATTTGTTTGAGGAAGATAGAGGATTTATAGCTGCTGTATTGCCGCGCTTCTCGCATTTTTTTGTCAAATGTGCTCCTGTCGATATTAAGCAATCGGCAGAAACTGGCAGTGTCGAGTTTTTCATTAACCTGCGCAGGTGTAACCATCAGATCGTACGTAGCATTGTTCACTACGAGCTGATGACCGTTCCGGTCGTAAATCAAACCCCGCGAAGGGTAGAGCGTAACCTTGCGGATGACGTTGCTCGTAGCTTTCGTCTTATAACTATCATCAACAATCTGAATATAAAACAGCCGGCCGAGGTAAATAAGGAAAATCAGCAGGATGATCCCCTGTATAACGTATTTCCGGTTATTGTAGAAATCTTTCAAGAGTGAAGTAAGATTAAACACAGCTGACTTCATTGTCCATCACCATATCACTCATCAAAGTCAGCTGAAAAGATTTTTCTATTGATATGTGAAGTACATCACGTCCAAATGGCCTTCAATAAAATAACCGATAAAGTGTACTGCTTATTGCAAAGATAAGGCCTTGCAATTCAAGCTCGACCTTTGGTTGCTCTGCCCTATTCCCACAACTATCTTCTTTTTCTGCGGGAGAAAAAAACGAATTCATATAAGATCATCAGTGCCAGTGAAAGGGCTGTGTTAATCAGAATTTTCTGCAGGATTAACAAAATGGATGTAAAACTTAATACCTCTAATAAGAAAAAAGCCAGGTGATGAACAATGACAAGAATAGCGCTATAGGTAATAAACCAGGTAAACCCGAGGTGCCCTATTTTTGGTTTGATGTCGCTATCGTAACCACTTTTAGGCGTAAGAATGGAAAGCACACCTGTTCGTAAATAAGCCATTACTACACAAGCTGCTGCATGAAGACCCAAAGTATCTGAAAAAATATCTACAGTGATGCCCAGGGCAAAACCGAGGAAAAGCACAGCCCAAGCAGGAGTTACAAGGGGCAGTAACAAAATGACAAGCGGATAAATATAGGGGTGGATCAGTTGGTGAATGTGCAAATTATCAAGTACCAAAACCTGGAAAAGTACAAGCCCAACAAACCGGACGATATTGATGATCAGGGTATTAACCATCAGCTTTTTCCTCTACTTTCCTGCGTTCGTCCCTGAATAGATAATCCGCAACATAGACGTACTCAAGGCTTCTGAAGTTCGTTAACAGCCGCAAATCAATACTGTAGAAGTTATTTGCTTCATCGATTGTCACTTTCCTAACTGCACCTATGGAGATACCGGGCGGGAAAAAGGAACTGTAGCCGCTCGTTACCACAGTATCACCTTTTTGCACATTCACATGCTTGGGAATGTCATGAAGCTGAACGGATGTCGGGTCCTGCCCGTCCCAGCGGATGTTGCCCACGTAATTATGACGGGCTAACTCACCACTAATACTGGCATTTTTGTGAAGAAGCGACATCACAACGGAAAAGTGGGGTGATGTGCCAATCACAATCCCTACAACTCCATTAGGGCCCATTACACCCATATCTTTCGCCACACCATGCTTTGTTCCTTTATTGAGCGTGAGCGTGTTGCTCAAACTGTTGGTTGAATTATTGATTACTTCGGCCGGCACATATGAATAAACGGGCTTACCGCCCGCGTCCTTCGAATAGCGCATGACCGTATCGCGCAAAGGAATCCGGCAGTCAAAAGACGATTCAACCTGCTGTCTTAAAAGGGCATTTTCCTTTCGTAAACTGTCGTTAATGCGCTTGAGTGTTAAATAATTGCTGAGATTATCCACCGACTGGTAAAGATTGCCCGTTACCCGGTTGGCCGAGTTCAAAAAAGCAGCCCGTTGAAAGGCATTATTGCGCACAAGCAGAAACAGGCAGATCACTTCCAAAGCAATGAAAAGGAAGAGCGTTTTGAAACGGCTGATAAAAAGGAGAAGATTGCGCATGCCAACTACCGATTGCCATCTTCAAAAGACGGAAGAATAGAGAAATAATTTGAAATGTCAAATCTCAAATTTGAGATTGCCGGCTGTCCGGCATCAACACGAGATCAAGAGT
The DNA here is from genome assembly GCA_003022985.1 of Bacteroidetes bacterium SW_11_45_7. GTDB lineage: Bacteria > Bacteroidota > Bacteroidia > Chitinophagales > SW-11-45-7 > SW-11-45-7. The sequence goes on from PXTV01000248.1 coordinate 9,334, forward strand.
AATCAGTAATGGCATGGCAAAAGATTCAGGGAATAGCACATCAATCGTTCGACCCCATCAGAAATGAGAATTTATCCCTGTTCTTAAGAGCAATACCGGTTCCCCTCACAACAGCGCGAAGTGGATCATCGGCCACGTGTACAGGTAGCTTTGTCTTTTCCGAGATACGCTTGCCAATGCCACGAATAAGTGCTCCGCCACCTGTGAGGTACAGCCCTGTCCGGTAAATATCGGCAGCGAGCTCTGGTGGTGTGATTTCGAGCGTCTTTAAGACTGCCTCCTCGATCTTGGTGATGGATTTGTCGATGGCATGAGCGACCTCCGAATAGGAAATGGAAATTTGCTTGGGAATGCCGGTCATCAGGTCACGTCCATTTACGGGAAAATCCTCAGGTTCATCTTCCAATTCTGTAAGCGCAGACCCCACATTGATCTTGATGTTTTCGGCTGTCCGCTCACCGATAAGCATATTGTGCTGCCGCCTCATGAAGTTGACGATGTTCGCAGTAAACTCATCACCGGCAATCCGAAGTGATTGATCACAAACAATGCCGGAAAGGGCAATCACAGCTATCTCAGTAGTGCCACCACCTATATCGATCACCATGTTTCCCACGGGCTCTTCCACATCAATACCAATACCAATAGCGGCAGCCATGGGTTCGTGAACGAGCAGGACTTCCTTACCGCCTGCCTGTTCAGCAGAATCGCGCACAGCGCGCTTTTCAACTTCAGTAATACCGGAAGGGATGCAAATGACCATCGTGTAAGACGGTGTAAAGACGCGCTGGTTCGAGTAGATCATTTTAATCATGCCGCGGATCATCGCCTCTGCGGCATTAAAGTCGGCAATGACGCCATCCTTGAGCGGCTTAATGGTTTTAATATTTTCGTGCGTTTTCTCGTGCATCTGCATTGCCTTCTTCCCCACGGCAATGACTTTTTTGGTATCGCGGTTGATAGCAACAATGGAGGGTTCGTCAACAACAACTTTGTCATTGTAGATAATGAGTGTGTTTGCAGTGCCAAGATCGATAGCGATCTCGTGATTCAGAAAATTAAATAATGCCATGTATTGTAGAAAAAATTACGTTTTGTAGTGTGATATAATATTAATGCATGAAAGGAAAGGCCATTCAAAGTCCTATGCCTGTAAAGTTAACAGGAATATCTCAAAAATAGCAGTGCTGATTGAAACTACTTATATAATAGATTCACTAATGCAAAAAGTGCCTTGTGCCAGTGAAGGCCATTGCCATGTTGTGATTGTTGCAATAATCGATAGAATCCTGATCGCGCTTGGAGCCACCCGGCTGAATCACCGCCTTGATACCGGCTTGATCGGCCTCTTCCACGCTATCCGAAAAGGGGAAAAAGGCGTCTGAAGCAAGAACAGCACTTTCGGTGGCAAACCCGAAGTGATGAGCTTTATGCACGGACTGCTTCAGCGCATCGATGCGCGAGGTTTGACCGCACCCCATGCCGATGAGCTGTTGATCTTTGACCAATGCTATCGTATTCGATTTTAAGTGTTTTACTACCCGGTTGGCAAACAAGAGATCCTTAACCTGCTGATCAGTTGGTGCCTGATCCGTCACAGTTTCCAGGTCATCCGCGCTTTCTGTCAGGGTGTCCGTATCCTGTTCAATAACACCGTTGAGCAAGCTCTTGAACTTTCTTGGTTGAAGATGAGTATGGTGCAATTGCAGTAAAATGCGGTTCTTCTTTTTGCTAAGCAATGCAAGCGCTTCTTCTGAAAAGGAGGGAGCGAGCAG
>PXTV01000249.1 GCA_003022985.1 Bacteroidetes bacterium SW_11_45_7
CGGGAGGGTCCTCTGTTAAGAGTTCGTTTCGTGCTTGCTTTCAACAAGGTGTCTCGGCCGGGCAAACCAAAAGTACCTGCCTCACCTCGCCTCGCCTCGCTTCAGGCGAGGGATAATGAGGTACGCGTTTTTGTGATGAACCTTTTTTCTTAGCCCGAAACGTGTTGTAAAGATCTTTGCAAGGGTAAGCCAGCTTTCACCAAGCCCTTGACAGGTTGGATGATACGTTCCAATGTCTTAGCTGATGCCCGCTTGTGAAATGGTATTTGTTTGTCAATGCCATGCAGCAAATGGGTGGCAATGACCATAGCGCACACATCATTTTCGATGTGAGCGTATTCGGGTCGTATGATGTCAATAATCATAATGATGCGTTCTTTATCCGTTTTGTTCCAGGCTTCATGGGGCTGCGCATCGCAAAAAGGAAGCATCTTGCCTTCTTGCCATCCTCTCTTTTCCTGGCAAACCCTGAAGCCACAATTCGGCAATCCTTCAGGGACGCTAATACCCAGATGATTGCGTACAATAGCGTTGGTATCGCCCTGGTGCTCAGTAACGGCTGTATTGGGAGCCATCCGGCTCAATGAAACGGATACAACATTGGGAATTGATTCCAGAACAGAAATGGTGCGAGGGGCGTACCGGCAGTTCTTATGGTTGCGATACTTCCAGGAGATGAAAGGAAGGGTTAACCATTCGTACGAGCTACGTTGTGGTTTATGAAATCGATAAGGTTTCATGACCCGGTAGTGCTGCTCGATAAGCTGCAACATCTCTTCCCTTATCATTTCGGCATTCTGCTCGATTGGCGCGATCCAGGGGGGGGGTCGTTTTGTCGAATACACAAGGATCATTGCCGTGATAAGGGTGTTGCAAAAATCGATACCATGGATCTGGATGGGAAGCAGGAGTCGTCATAGTGAATTAAGGGTGGCATCAAATTAATGAAAAATTAGATCAAATACCACGTTTTTATCAATAGAACATTTGTCTTCAGGCGTGAAAAAATGGCTCCCCCTACACTTTCGGTTGGCATAGTTTGTTCAAATTTTTCAGCTTTTGTAGCTATTTATGAAAAAGGAAGGGAATCAAATTGAAATGATACAATAATGCGCTTAGAGGTTCCTGATAACAATGTGGCTAAAGCCACTGTTGTATGAGCTTTTGAACCCTTGGCCGGCAACTTTCCAAAAGTTACCGGAAAAGTGGGCGGTAGATGTGGAATCCATAAAGCGGAAAACTTTTGGAAAGTTATTCAATATTCATTGCCGTTGGCTTCAGCCAACGGATAACAATCAATTCATGATAGCGGCTTACACTAACTTTTTCGCTTCTTAAATGGGTCGCTTTCCCCTACATTTGCTGAATCTTATTCAAAATCAATACAGTTTTCTATGGCTAAAGCTAAAACACCAAGTGAAACCGTGACTACAATGACGGAAATCGTATTACCCAACGACACCAACACGTTTAATAATCTTCGCGGTGGCAAGATTCTTCATTGGATGGATGTCTGCTCTGCCATAAGCTCGAGTAAGCATACGGAATCGGTAGTTGTGACGGCTGCTGTTGACAATGTTTCGTTTGAAAATCCAATTCGCCTTGGCGATGTTGTTACAATCAATGCTAAGGTTACACGTGCTTTTAAAACATCCTTAGAGGTATTTTTGGAAGTATACGCTGACAATATTCCAAATGGCACAAAATACAAGTCCAATGAGGCCTTTTATACGTTTGTGGGGCTTGATAGCAACGGCCAACCAAAGGAAGCGCCTGAATTAACGCCTGAATCCAAGAAAGAAAAGAAGCTTTACGAAGGAGCGCAGAAAAGACGTGAGTTACGTCTTGTTCTTGCAGGGCGTATGGAGCCGGAGAATGCCCCTGAATTGCGATCGTTATTTACGGGTGAATAAGAAAGGCAAAAAATTTCACCTAACACAAACTGATTTGCATGATATCGTGCTTTCAATCTTATATAAAAAAGAAAGTTGAATCTACAAGGCGAGAAATATCAAATGGCAGCTTGTTGTTTGATCTTATCGGCCTTGATGGCTAAATGAGAGGTGTGATAAGTGCATTCCCCGTTTTGGATCAGTAAAATCTGTGGCGACTGATGGGGCACATGGAAATCATAAGCAACTCGGTTGGACAGCGGTTTGTTGGCAATGATGTCCAAGTAGTAGACAAGAACAGTTTCAGAGTTAACGTCCCATTCCTCTTCGAGGTGCTCCTTGATCATCATACTCAATGAACAACGGGTACTGTGCTTGTAGATAAGCACGGGCTGTTGTTTTGAGAGCTCAAGAATGTTGGCCAGTTGAGCTTCATCAGTCAACTGATACCATTCCATGCTTAACTATTTTCCTCGGTTTGTTCTTGTTGTGGCTTTTCCGTAATCTTATTGGGGCAACCGTGCTGACTACAAGATGTAATCGAGCCCAATAAAATAATAGCGAATAAGCCGGTTCCAATGAATTTGCTAGCTTGTCGCTTAAAATTTCTCATAATTAATCTTTATTTGATGATCCTACATCTTTTTAACGAAAAATCAACTAAGATGTTACAAAGGTAAATGTTTTTATAGATATTGGACAACATGAACATTCATCTTATCGCTGTAGGCGGCAGCATCATGCACAACCTTGCTATTGCCTTGCAAAACAAGGGATACAAGGTAACAGGTTCAGATGATGAGATTTTTGAACCGGCCAAAAGCCATTTACAAGAAAACAACCTGCTGCCACAGCAAACGGGCTGGTTTGAAGAGAATATTCATATCGGTTTAGATGCTGTTATAATCGGCATGCACGCTAAACAGGGAAATCCTGAGCTCGAGCGGGCACGTGCTTTACAAATTCCTATTTATTCCTTCCCGGAGTATGTATTTGAGCAGATAAAAAATAAAAGAAGGGTGGTGATAGCAGGCAGTCATGGCAAGACCACTATTACCAGCATGATTCTGCACGTCCTGCGTCAACAGGAGCGAAAATTTGATTACTTGGTAGGTGCGGCTATAGAAGGGTTTGATCTTATGGTGCACATGAGTGAACAAGCGCCCGTAGCCGTGCTCGAGGGCGATGAGTATCTTACATCAGCTCTTGACCCATCTCCCAAGTTTTTACACTATCATCCCCACATTAGCTTAATCAGTGGCATTGCCTGGGATCATATCAATGTTTTCCCTACTTATAAGGAATATTTTCATCAATTTGAACGGTTTGTCCATTTGCATGAGCCCGGCAGTACCATTATCTATAATCAGGATGATCAGGAAATTCTGAAGCTTGTGCAGCAAAGTCGTCCCGACCTTTACTATGTGCCTTATCAACAGCCATCGTTCACGCCCCAGCAAAATGGCTCCTTGGTCCGTCAAAATAAGCATGACATTTTTGTTCCTGTTTTCGGTGGCCATAATATAGCTAACTTAGAAGGTGCCCGTCAGGTCTGTCATCAATTGGGTGTGGAAGATGATCAATTCATGGATGCCATGAAGACATTTACCGGTGCTGGTAAACGATTGGAGTTAATCAGTGAGGGTAGCGATTGTGCATTTTACAGGGACTTTGCCCATGCTCCTTCAAAAGTGGAAGCAGTTGTTAAAGCGTTGAAAGAGCAATACCCTGCCAGAAAACTTATTGCGTGTTTGGAGCTACATACCTATAGCAGTTTGCAAAAGCACTTTTTGGCCCACTATGCCGGCAAAATGGGATATGCTGATGTCCCCATCGTCTATTTTAATAGCCATGAGCTTGCGTTGAAGCAGTTACCCATGCTTACGGAAGAAGATATTCGTGAGGGCTTTCAAAATGATGCCATACACGTTTTCACTGATAAAGATCAATTGGCGGCTTATATCCGGGAACAGCATGGGAAGAATACAAACTTTCTTTTTATGAGCTCGGGGCAATTTGATGGACTCGATATTCAAGCTTTGGCAAATGCTGTTTGTATAGATGGAACAAATCAGTCACAGTAAAATAGCCACTCCCGATTTTAGAATCGGGAGAAATAGAGTAAGCTAATAAACGATTTTTTGCTTTGTTCATTCATTTTGAATATGACCGGTTCTTTGGGTAAAAAGTCTTTGTGCCTCCCGATGTCAAGCATCGGGAGTGGCAAAACTACTCTCTTGGTTATGGCAGGTAAACTTCTCGAGTAAATCGTTACGTATAAATCAAGAAGCATGAGATCATCGATTGCTGTAATACCTTTAAGATGAGAATCGTTATATTACAAGATGAATGGGACTTTCCTCACAAAACCTGTTGAAAATTGTAATTTTTGCCGTTTTTGAAAGATCGTCTTGGCAAGCTTGAGGCAAATCCAGATCATATTTTATGCAGTTAGCTCTTAAACGGCCCATCATTTTTTTCGATCTTGAAACAACGGGGATTAATGTATCTACAGATCGGATAGTGGAGATGTCGGCCCTAAAAGTAACGCCAGAACAGCAAGAGATTGCAAAAACATGGCGCGTCAATCCCCAAAAGCCTATTCCTAAAGAGGCTGCCAATATTCACGGTATAACTGATGAGGATGTGAAAGATTTGCCTACATTTCCCCAAGTTGCTAAACAAGTGGAGGACTTTTTGGAGGGTTGTGATCTTGCCGGGTACAATTCCAACCGCTTTGACCTGCCGGTGCTTGTAGAAGAATTTTTACGTGCTGAACGGGACTTGAAATTGGAAAAACGCAATGTGGTTGATGTACAGCGGATTTTCCATCTCATGGAGAAGCGCACATTGGAAGCAGCTTTTCAGTTTTATTGCGGTAAAACACTCACCAACGCCCATAGCGCAGAAGCTGATGCCTGGGCCACCTACGAAGTGATGTGCTCACAATTGGAACGTTACCGGGAAGATTTGAAAAATGATATTCCGTTTTTGGATAAATTTACCAAAGACGGCAATTTTGTTGACATTGGCAGACGGATGATATACAAGGATGGCAAGCCCTACTTTAATTTTGGTAAGAATAAGGGCCGAGCCGTTGAACAGGTATTACAAGAAGAGCCGCAATATTACGATTGGATGATGAAAAAAAACTTCCCACTGGATACAAAGCGTAAATTAACCGAAATTAAACTCAACATGGCTCATTCATAAATCAATAGTAACGCTTTGTCATGATGAAGGCATTCAATGAGAAAGTTTAATAAGAATTTGAATAATAAGATGGTGATGGGGCATTTCAATGCAAGAGTTGTCAGCCGCATCACCTTATTTGCAGACGCATCTTGGCCTGTGGCTTGGGGCTCTATTAAAGTCTTGTCATTGTGAGCGATAGCTTAGTGATCATACCCACCTATAATGAGCGGGAAAATATCGACCGCATTATTCACAAGGTCTTTTCCTTATCGCACGAGCTTCATATTCTCATTATTGATGATGGCTCGCCCGATGGCACCCAAGAGATTGTGAAAAGTCTCCGGCAAGAGTATCCCCGGCAGCTTTTCATTGAGAAACGCAAAGGGAAACAAGGGTTGGGAACTGCTTACATATACGGATTTCGATGGGCCCTCCAGCGGGATTACCAATACATTTTTGAAATGGATGCTGATTTTTCTCACAACCCGGATGATTTGCTTCGTCTCTACGAGTGTTGCCATGAGGAGGGTGCGGATGTGGCTGTTGGCTCACGTTATGTCAAGGATGGCAGCGTAAGCAACTGGCCCTTATCCCGCATTTTTATTTCCTATGGCGCGTCTATTTACGTACGGCTTGTCACCTTTATGCCGGTTCGGGATGCTACTGCAGGCTTTGTGTGTTACAAGCGGGAAGTACTCGAAGCCATCGATCTTGACCAAATTCAATTTGTCGGCTATGCGTTCCAGGTAGAAATGAAATTTGCGGCCTGGAAAGCCGGCTTTAGTATTCAGGAAGTGCCCATTACCTTCAGCGATCGGGAACGCGGTTTTTCAAAAATGAGCCGTGGTATTGTCAAGGAAGCCGTTTGGGGCGTACTAAAAATCCGCCTGGGGGCACTTAAAGGGCGCTATGACATTTAGCCCTTGCCTGTAACGTCCATTAGATCAATCCCCTCATCCCCTTCAATTGGCTCCTTTACAGCTGCGATTGGATGACTTGCCCGATAAAGTACACGTAAAGAAGCAAAAGAGCCCAGCCCTCCCATTTGGTAAATTGGTTTTCCAGGCTCATAAACAGGAAGATGAGTGTTGCAATAAGCATCATCGGTAAGCTGAATTCGAGAATGCTTGCCGGAATTGTTAAACTGCCGAATAATGAAGCAATACCAACTACGGAAAAGGTGTTAAAGATATTGGAACCGAGCACATTTCCTACTGCCATTTCAGGATTGTTTTTGCGTGCTGCAGCAATACTTACTGCTAACTCCGGCAATGATGTGCCAAGCGCTACAGCAGTAACTGCGATGATCTCGGAGCCGATCATCAGCATACCGGACAATTTCGTAATGGACTCTACTGTATAAGTGGCGCCAAAATAAATACCAACTCCGCTCAGCACTAACCATAGCCAAATGCTCCAGGGCAAGCGTTCCTTGTACGCCTCTACTTCATTCTCTTCTAATTCACCTTCTAAAAGAAAAGGCTTGTGGATATCATCACTTGAAAGACTATAGGTGATGTAAAGGATCATACCCAATATCAAGATTCCTCCCTCGAAAATGGAGAAATGCTGATCCCAAATGGTAATAGCCAGTAAAAATGCCGAAACGGCTAACAAGGGCATATCCACTTTAAGGATTTCGAAATTCCGTTTGAAGTTTTGCCCAAGAATGCCTGTGACGCCTAAAATCAGGAATATATTGGTGATGTTGGAACCGATGACATTGCCGATAACGATTTCCGATGTATCATAAATGACCGATGCGATTGAGGCAGCCAATTCCGGTAATGAGGTGCCCAATGCTACAATAATGGCACCTGTGATGAATTGGGGGAGGTTAAAGTGAATACCGATCTTTTCAGAAGAGGTCACAAAGTAATCGGAGGACTTGCTCAGGACGGCAATGCTCACGATAAAAACGATACTCCACAGTATAGGACTATCCGCCATAGGAAGCTATTCGTACAACATCAAAGATAGAACATGTTCGAGAGCAAATGGCCGGTTTACTCTATTTATTGCTTTGCAAACTTTTCTTTTACCGTATTCATGCGCTCCCTGTTCTTGCCCATATCCGAATAACCCAGCCGCGAAGCTGAGCGAAAATGAATGAGTTTATCGTCAGCAGGGAGATAAAATTCCACATCGTCTACATAGCGCATGATACGTGTTGTAAATGTTACGTGGATATAGTTTTCTTTGTCTTTGAGTACTTTGGTGCGGGGCATTTCATCAATAACAGCCATGATCTTCTTTTGGGCACTTTCCCTTGATCCCTGGTATGGTATG
>PXTV01000250.1 GCA_003022985.1 Bacteroidetes bacterium SW_11_45_7
AAGGGGTTGAGGTGAGGCCGATCAGCAGTGAAAAAGCGATAAAGATGCTAATCCTCGCCAAAAGGGTGTTCCAAGACCTAAAATGTGGTTGTCCGCTTTTTGTCATTGTGGCGTTTCTGCTATAGTTCTATGCTGTTTTCTCTTCGGCTTCAAAGATGAGGCCTTCCGCACTTTTACAAAAGCCTCAACTTTAAAAAGATAACGATAGCCCGGCAGTCGGTAGTATGGGAAGCTGGTTAACCCGCTTGTAGCGCACCCTGTCGAAGTAAAAAATGTTTTTCCGGTTGTAGATATTCGATAGACTGGCATCTGCGGTAAGGGTGACATTGGTGGAGAGGAAAAATTTCTTTTTAATGGAGGCATCGAGCCGGTGGTAATAGGGTAGGCGTCCCTCGTTCAGATTATCATCGAAAATAGTGCCTATTTCCCCATTTTCCGTTTGATAGGAATCACCTACCCCTTCGTTCAACCTCAGCTTCTCGTAAAAGCCTTGTGTTTTGGTAAAAGGAAAACCGGAGCCCAGGTTCCAGCGGACACTGGCTTCCCAGCCCTGGTTCTTGCCAAAAGTATAGGATGACACGATGTTCACGCTGTGTCTTCTGTCGAAGTTGGGGTTATAGGTCTGTTCCCCGTCATAGCGTTCCACGTACCCTAAGGAATAGGCTGCATAAGCGTAAAAGCCGCGTTTCCGGTATCGTAGCGAAAGATCGATGCCATAAGCATCGCCATTTTCAATCATAAAGTTGGATTGCGAGGCGAAAAGCTTTTGGCGGTTGATGCTGATAAGTTGGAAAAAGCGCTTGTAATACGGCTCGATGTTGGCTTCCAAATTCTTCATGACGTCCCATTCAAGACCGGTGATGACGTGGGCGGCACGTTGCAGTTTAGAATTGGAGGTCTCCCCGTCAGTGTTCGTGAGATTTTCCTCAGGCCCCGATAAAAAGCCGTTGAATAGATTGACCACATCGCGGTCGGAACTGGAGCTGATCAGGTTTTGTGAATAGATGCCGCTGCCGAGTTTGACCCTCACATTATCGCTGATGTTATACTTCAGGCCGAGGCGTGGTTCAGGTGAAAATTCAGCTAATGAAGCGTAGAATTGAAGGCGTAAACTCGGTTCTATAACAAGATTACCAAACTTCTTCCGGTATTTTACATAGCCACCGAGTTCAGTTGTGTTTTGGTTCTGGTCAACCTTGAGGCCAAGGGAGTTATAAAACTCGAAAATGGTCTTAAAACCGTTCACATCAAACCCGTATTTGAGACCCCTGATTGCGCTTTCCTTGGGCCGTTCGTCAGCTTCCTGCACTTCTGTTCGATAATCGGAATACGAGACATTGCCGTCAATAACTGTTTGGCTCTGACCGGGTACTACGCGAAAATCCATTCCAACCCCTGTCGTGCGCCATCCAAATTCGGTAACACCGCGGAAAGTGGCATTATCCCGGTAATGAAAGCCGAAGAAATCGATATTAGAGCCGCTTCCTGTGTTGATGGACAATTTACCGTAGAGATCCGTAAAGCCGTAGGGAATTCCGGCTGTATCAACGTAGTTGTAAATCGTTTTTGAGCTCTGGTCAAGATAGGAATGCTTACCGGTAAGAATGTAGGAAATGCTATTACCTTGATCATTCAGCTTTGATATAGGCCCCTCGAGCACACCTTTGGCCATAAAAGGGCTGACGGACACCATCCCGTCCGGTTCCTTTTTGTTGCCGTCACGTGTTGTCACATCTACCACAGCAGATATTCGCCCCCCGTATTCCGCATTAAAGCCGCCTGTAAGATTTGGTTTGGATGGGAGATCCCCCGCGAATATAGAGCTGACCACCTTGATCGCCAGTGGAAACCACACCCGGCAACACCTGGAGATATTGCACAAGGTCCGGCTCACCACCTATTGTGGGCATTTGTTTGAGCTGCTCGGGCTCGAGTTTTGTCGTGCTTACCTGCACTTCCCGTTTTTTTGCCTTTTCCCGGGCTGAAACCTCGACAGTTTGGAGCTCGACATCCGACTCTTTCAAGGTGATACGAACATTGACGATCTCGCCTTCTTCCACTTGTACTTGCTTGCGGACTGTATCGTAGCCAATGTAGGTGCTGAATAGCGTGTATTCACCCGGTTCTACATTGGGTATGGAAAAGAAGCCGTTCATATCGGTGGAAGCGCCTTTGTCGGTTCCTTCCAGCCGCACGTTGGTGAATACCATCGGTTCGCCCGATTGCTCATCATTAACGTAACCGCGGACTGTACCGCTTTCCTGGGCTGTGAGAAAAAGGGGTAAAAAAAGAAGGGTGAAGGAAAGCCAAATCTTGTAGGAATAGTGCATAGAACAATCCTTTTTGGTCGCTTATAGGTCACAAAGGGGATGGGCATTCAAGGAACCTCGAAAATAAGGAGTTTCAAGGTATTTTTTTGGCATTGACAAGAAGGTCTAAGTCCATGAGCTGACATGAAGGGAAAATTCAATCTGTTAGAACAATAGCAAGTGCTTCTGCTAATGAATACGCTAAAACTATACGGTTACTTGAAGTTGTTGAAAAGCAACAGCGATTGAGAAAAATATCTCTGTGGCAGGAAACGGCTTTTGGAGGGGTGTTTCTTTCCAGCTCATTACTGAGCTTCTTGTACCCTTTTGTCTTCATCGGGGACTTTTGTTGATAAGATGTTGTGAAGCTCCCGCTGATATTTGGCCGACCTGGCAAGGTTGTTATGGTTCCCGCCTTCAATGGTGATGAAGCGATCCTCTTCTTTGAGAAACGGCTTCAGTTTTTCTGCGCAACTATAGGGCACAATCCAATCATTTGTGCCCTGGAAGATGATAACGGGCGCTTTAACTTCCTGGATATACTTTTTGTTGTTGAATTTGAATCGGAAGAAAAAAATCCGGGGCAGAAAGGGGTAGTAAGCATGGAAAAGGTCTTGAACACTTGAGAACGGTGTTTCCAGTATCAGTTTACGGCAGGGAACGTTGGTAGCAAGATAAGTGGCCATAGCCGAGCCCAGGGAACGGCCGTAAATGATGATATCATCCGGTTGATATTGCTTGCGCAAATGCTTATAGATCAATTCTGTATCCTGATAGAAGGCTGATTCGCTTAGGTCTCCTTTGCTTTTGCCATACCCCCTGTAATCATATATGAAGAGGTCGTAGCCCCGGGGAAGAAACTCAG
>PXTV01000251.1 GCA_003022985.1 Bacteroidetes bacterium SW_11_45_7
CCAAAAATGGGCAGGTCAATGTAGGCAGTAACAACGACCCGGATAATGAATTATCCGTTGACGGAAGTGCCAATGTGACCGGTAATGTGGGGATTGGCACATCTTCACCCCAATCCAATCTACACGTTAGCGGGACGAATGACGAAGAGTGGATTGACATAAGATCCGGGCAAAATGATACTTCTGGTATTCGTTTGAGGGAGCGCCTCACTAGTGAGTATGGTGTCAATCTCTTTTTTGATGGCGATGGCAATAGGTTTATCATGGATGGAGTAGATAATTCTGGCACCTACTATGATAATCCCTTTACTTTTACTAGAAATGATGGTAATGTGGGTATCAACACAGTATCTCCTTCCTACCAACTGGAAGTGGATGGGGATGCTGCTAAACCAAGTGGTAGTAGTTGGACAGTTACATCAGACGCTCGGTTGAAGAAAAATGTCTCATCTTACAAAGATGGACTCAGTGACATAATGAAAATTGATCCGGTCAATTTCCAATACAATAAACAATCGGGCTTTGATGCAGAAGAGAAGCATGTAGGCGTCATTGCCCAGGAGCTCAAAGAAGTGGCTCCTTATATGGTTGGCACCTATGAGAAAGATGGCGAAGAGTATTACAGTATGAATAACTCCGCCATGACCTACATGCTCATCAATGCGGTGCAGCAACTCGAGCAGAAAAACCAGGAGCAGCAGCAAGTGAACAAGCAGCTCAGGGCTCAGAACAAGAAGCTCAAGCAGGAGATCAGCCGCATTAAAGAGGCGCTTCAAAAAGAGGGCGTCAACCTGAATTAATCAAAAACAAGCTGCCTCACCCGGCCAAATGGCTTTGGGGAGGTAGCTTTTCGTTCCTGTTGTACCGATCCAATATTGAAGCCAGAAACAGTGTAAAAGAGCAATTGAATCATGATGACATCAAGCATTTCTTTTCCTGCACTCATGACGGACAGTTTCTCCGATCATACAATCGAACTCAACCAAGGCCGGCAAAATGGCCGGGGCAATTCAGTAGGTATCAATATCCCTGAAATGAACCTTAGTGTCAAAGCGTATCCCAACCCCGTAACAGCCAGTGTCAACCTGGAGATGAATGGGCCAAAAGCCAGGGCCATGGATATCCTTATTCATAATGTGCGCGGGGAAGAATTGAATGTGCCGTTGGAAGAGAAACAAAGGGACAACACCTGCCACTTTGTGTGGGATTTTCATCAATACCCTGATGGGATTTATTTCCTGAGCTTTCACAACAAGAGCGGCCAACAACTCAAGATCATCAAAGTGCAAAAAATCAGTTGAACTTGTCGACTATGTGTACCAGTATTGACAAGAGGGGAATGGTTAAACAGCTACTAAATGAGGATACCCCCTCAGCAAATACCATAACGCAACCTTTTTTTGACTGTAGAAGGATGTAATGATAAGAAATCTGCGTACCATACCGGTTGCATCTATACTTTTATTAGCTATATTGTCGTTGGCTTTACCCTTAAGTCAGCAGGGCCATAATAGGAATAAGGTGAGTGATAAGCAGGGGAGTAAGTACGGGCAAACACGGCATAAATGGCAGGAGAGCGATTCCACTCCCGTCATCCATATCTCAAATGCGCCATTACAACAACCTCCGCAAATGGTCAGTTTGCAAATCCACGAGCGCTCAACAATAATACAAACTTATACGAGCCCCACAGGAGGTAAGATCTTGTTTGATTTTATCAGCAAGAATTACCAGCAACTGACCATGCGTTTAAAAAAAAGAAGACAGGATACTGTTTTATGGGCTCGAAATGTTCAAATAGAAGGTTATCACCGACAAGTGTTGGAAGTGGAGCCCATAGAAGCAGGGCAATATAAGCTGAAGATCCTAAGTCCGGGGGGCAAACCTCTCCAAAAACTTCAAATCCTAAAAAGCGGGTAGAAATCGTCAACTCGCTTGTTTCGTATCCTTTTGTTCTTGTGTTTGTAACTTCTTGTAAGTAATCCATTCCCAGAGTTCGGAGAAGCTAATCATATGGTAGGGCTTCTTCAGGTTCTGCATAGAAGTGAGAAGCTCCTGAAAAAGCTCTTTTTCCCGTTTTTGATCAGCTTTTAGAAGTTTGCGGAAATACCGAATCGCCAAAGCTTCCAGCTTAAATTGGCCCTTTGTGATTTTGATGTATCGCTCAAAGCTGCGAAGACGCGATTCAACAATTTTATCATGGCCCAGGTCGTAATGGATAATCAACTCCAGCATGCGGATGAACGCTGGCAGATCGGTACGGGAAATCCATTTTTCCGCGGCATATATCCTGTTGAGCATATCCAGTGCTGATGAATAATTATTCTGAAACCCGTAATAAAACATTGCAGCATTTAAATAAAATGTTACCATTTCATCGTAATCAAAATGCTTTTTATGCTTAGCTTGATGGTGCAGAAAATGGCAAATGGCAAAGTCTGCCTGCTTATAATCCTTAAGGCTTGCGTAAATTTCAAGTTGCAGCATGTAGTATCTCAGGAAGAGCTTACTTTTTTGAACCGGGCTCGCTACCGGTATTTTGTTGAGCAAATACAGATGATCAGCTGCTTTCTGAAAATCCTCTGCGACTATTAAATTTTCCAGGTACCTGGTTACAATCTGAATATACATCCCCGGGTCCTCCTTACCGAGTTGCTGATTGTTCCTGAACTGCGATAAAGCCAGCCAATCGTAGTAAGTGATGTCACTTAATTGAAAACGATTGTAGTAATACATGCCTTGTAGATGATAATAATAGCTCCTTCCATATTCGGTTTCCGGTAAGTTGGGCCATCGTTGACAGGCTTCTTGAAAGTTTTTTTCTTCTTCTTCAAATTGTGCTTTTGACAATGATTGATTGCTATTAAGCAAAATCATGTCATGCGTATATAATTCGTAAAAGCGTACCAGATCACCCAGCGTGTTATACATTGAACGAAGTTCAAAAGTGACATTTTGCAAAAGGTTTGCATTTTTTTTCGGCCTACAGGAAAGGACCCGTCTCTTAAAATCAAGCGAAAAAAAGTAAAGCAAAGGAAAGGCACAATTGCGCAACAGTTTAAAATGCTTTTGCATAAGCTTTTCCCCAACATTGTAAAGCTGTTTTTTTAACAACACCTTTAACTGGCACAAGGATAGTAACAAACTGATCTCGCGGTCATTATTGGCATGGAATTCCACAAGACTGCGCAGAATGATGTTTTGGAGATAGTTTTTGGCAACGGACAGGTACTTTTTGAGCTTTTCATCCTCTATCTGCGCCATTAATTTGTCTTCATCATATACCTCTTGCTTGTTGATGATGTCAAAAATGTGCAGGTACTTGTTTTCCTGTTCCCTGGCGTTAAGACTGGCATAAATTTTTACGTAGCGCTTTTCCGCTGGCGTTAAGGATTGGATAAGCTCGTGGAGGTTGTTCGATGCTGTCATTGTTAACAAGTTTCATGTTCCAGACGAATCTCTTACAAGATGCCAAAAATCAAAATAACCATCAAGTTCTAAATTCAGATGATCCCCTCTTTATGAGCCATTATTTGAAACGCCAAACAGTAAGATAAGCTTACCATTCTTTCCCTCGGCCTCTTGCTTAGCACCTAATGAAAGTCTATAACATGACAAATCAAAAAGTCAACTGTAGAGAAAAGACCTTACATAAGCTATAACATAGGAGAGGGCACAAGTTGTATGAGAAACAAGCAAGGAATTGGTAGGCTGCTCTCTAAAAAATTGGCCAAAAAACAAGCTTTTTGAAAGAAGCGCCTTTTCTTAGCTATTCAACATCACAGGCATGATGAGCATGAGGAGGTTCTCGTTTTCCTCCTGTTCGCTGGGTAATACGATACCTGCTTTAGTGGGCCCCGAAAGGCGGAAATCGGTTTCATCCGTTTCGAGAGCAGTGAGCATTTCAATAAGGAATTTGGCATTGAAGCCTATTTCCACATCCTCGCCATCGTAATTGCACCGGAGGCGTTCCTGAGCTTCGTTGGCAAAGTCAATATCCTGGGCGGAAATTTGCAGGTCACTCCCTGAGACTTTCAAAATGGCTTGATGGGTGGTTTGATTGGAGAAGATGGAAATCCTTCGCAATGAGTTTTGCAACTCATCCCGGCCAATCTTAAGGGAGTAGCCCATCTCATCGGGAATGACGGCATTGTAATCCGGGAACTTCGCATCAACCAGGCGGCAGATCAACTGAATGCTGTCAAAGGAGAAAAATGCATTGGAGCTGTTGTAAGAGATGGAGACATTGACATCGTCATTGGGAAGGGCTGACTTGAGAAGGTTCAGCGCCTTTTTGGGCACGATGAACGAAGAGGCCTGATCGCTCTTCGCATCGCTCCTGTGAAACTTGACAAGCTTGTGGGCGTCAGTTGCCACAAAGGTCATCCCTTCCTCATCGAACTGAAAATAAACCCCCGTCATGGCCGGGCGCAACTCATCATTGCTCGTTGCGAAAAGCGTTTTATTGATGGCTTTCCCTAAAATATTGGCGGAAAGCTGAGTGCTCGATACTTCCCCGGCCTCGGGAATTTTGGGGAAGTCCTCGCCATTCTCGCCACTCAGCTTGTATTTCCCATTCTCAGAGGTGATTTCCACTGCATTTGTCTCCTCTTCAATGGTAAAGGTGAGAGGCTGCTCGGGCAGCGTTTTTAACGTGTCCATGATGAGAAATCCTCAAGGATGGGCAGGACATTGCTGGAGCTAATAACACCGCTCACGGACTGGAGCTCTTTTAATAGCTTGCTGGTGGATACAACAAATTTCATAGGAGCATTTTCTTTAGGCCAACAAATATAATGCAAGTTTACCTATCTAATATGCCGTATTGAATTTTTAATGGTGAGAGCACTCCCTGTATCTCTTGATTCGGTTCTGCTTATGTATCTCAGAAGCAATCCTTTCCGGCCAGTGAATAAAATATGCATATCAACCTATATCTGATTTTTTAGAAGTCTACCGGAACAAAAAGACCACTCTTACGTAAAACTTGCCTACCCATATTACTATTTACCAAGCCGGACCCTGCGACATGTTTATTGTTTCACCAAAAACCAAACCGTCCTATGAAGAAATTCTATCAACGCAAAAGAGCACGTATATCGCAGGGAAGTCAGTCACAAATCAACCATAAGAACTTTAAAAGGGGAGAACTTGTCCATCTTAATGAGCATGAAAAAGATTACCTTATCCGAACATTTGACCTGATCATGGAACAATCCGGGGTAGTGCTCCACAAAATGTACGAGCATTACAGAGATGACGATTACGATGCACTTATTGCCATCTCACAAAAGTACCACAGCACTATAAGTGTTCTGGACGAGCCAAAATTTAAGCGGCTGCTATCGAGAATTGAAAAGGGAGCACAAACTGATCAATACGACAATCAATTCTTCCTTATTCTTATTAAGGAGTTGAAAACGATCTCCCAATGCATGAAAGACGAGCTCAAGGGTGGCATTACAATGCTCCAATACAGACTTGGTTACGAAATGGAGCCACTTTAACATATAGCTTTGAAGGCCAGTTTTGGGATTCGAGGCGTCATTCATATTTACAACCTCGCTGATTGAGCTGGCTCGTCAAATGCCCAACACATTTCATAGAGTATAATGGCACCCCGGTTAACGGGATCAATATGTGCTATTTCTTGATGGTGCCGGATTGAAACAGTGCCTTCACATCGCGGTGTTCAAGAATCCCTATGGATACAACGATGACAATGACTAAACTGATGACTAATAAAACAGCATAGATAAGATCAATAGGCGGGAGTTGGCCAAAAAAATGGCCAATCCTTTGGAGTTGGGCAAAATAAGCAATGCTAATAGCTGCTAACACAGCAGCGAATAAATACATGACAAAAAGGGCAAACTTCCGCCATAGCTCCCTTTTGTACAGTAGCCCGATGCCGGCAGGTAACAGGAGAAAACGTAATCCAAGATGGATTCGGGATTGATACACACCCTGCAACGAGAAAGAAAAGCGCTAAGCTATTTACGACTTTTTGCGTCATCGCGTTATAAACAATCCACTTATCTAAATGCAAATATATAAAATTAATGCTGAAAGTGAGTTGTCCATTCGTTCCTGATTTTTGATCCGGATAATTTTTGCATTTCATTATATTTATGCCTTGGTCAAATACTATAGGAAATGCAAGCCATTCAAAATGCTATAACATACGGTATATTTCCGGTAACTTTTGGTAGCGCATTTGCTATAGCGATTATTAGCCTTCAGCAAGGGGTAATGCCCGAAATTCTCCCGGCTGCTATTGTCCTCAGGGTTGCTGGCATAGTGGCCATTGTTGAACGTGTCAATCCGTATGTAAGGGAGTGGAATGAATCGAAAAACGATACGAAAATGGATTTGCTCCACATGATCGTATCCATGGTTCTTCTCAAAAAAGGCCTGGAAACAATTTTCATTACTGTGCTTTTCAGTGCTGCTATTCGCGTTAGCGACTTCCTCGGTTTTTCCCTTTGGCCCGCGCAATGGCCCTTACTGCCCCAGCTTCCCGCAGCCATGTTGTTAGTGGGCTTCATGGAATACTGGTTCATCCGCTCGACACATTTGGCAGCTATACACTAACAGTTGGTCTCTTGCTCATCCTCGGTGCCCAGCCCGAGCTTTTGTTGCTGGTAACGCTATGGGTGAGTGTTCACGGCATGTTCCAGCATTGCAATATCCACTTGCGGCTCGGGCCGCTCAACCACATCTTTAGCATGGCTGAATTACACCGCTGGCAACATTCAACAAAGCACTAAAAGCAATATTGGTGTCAATCACGATCCTTTTATTCATCCAGGCCAAGTTCGTTTTTGGTTCCTTCCCAACGACCCTTTTTCGGCTTTTCAGTCAGATTTTGGACATCTTTTTCTGTGGCCCGGGAATGGGACGTTAATTCTTCATACCTGAGGTAATCAATGATTGACTGGATTTTTGATGTATCCGTGCCCGGAGAAAATCTGATCAGGATTTCATTATCTTTTCTT
Organism: Bacteroidetes bacterium SW_11_45_7; assembly: GCA_003022985.1. Classification (GTDB taxonomy): domain Bacteria; phylum Bacteroidota; class Bacteroidia; order Chitinophagales; family SW-11-45-7; genus SW-11-45-7. The sequence continues at coordinate 6,999 of PXTV01000251.1, forward strand.
TCAACTTTCATTTTTCAAGATTTTATGTATTGCCTTTTTCAAATATAGCCGTAAAAATGCGAAACTTACGGTTGCCATGTATGAATTTAACAGATAAACGCCTGCTTTTGGTTTATGTCAAGCTACTTTATTTTAAGGGGGTATCTGTAATGTTTTCTTTAAAGGCTATATATCAATTCGTTTTAGAAGTTTTGTCCTGCCCACAAATTTTTCACCCCGAACGCTTCCGGTAATTCCAAATGGCCAACGTATTCATGACAAACCCAAAGCCGAGCAGAACACCCAACTTTGATAATACATCCATTAAGCTACTCCCCTTGAGAAGCACCATCCGCATGAGCTCTACCATGTAAGCCACAGGGTTCAACCACGTCAATCCTTTTGCCCATGGCGGCATGCTTTCAATGGGCGTAAAGAGCCCGCTCATCAAAATGAAAACCATCTTTGGATGTATCGTGCTACATGTTGACCATCCACTTGTTCCGCAATGTGCTTTCTGAAACCGAAAATGATTTATTGTTACATTCGATTTGGCTCATTAGTAGCAACATTATTTCCGTAAGCTCTCCCTTTTGATATTCGCCCGTTTTTTTTACTTTCATACAGAAATTCTGTTTACATTTATTGACTAAAAACATTCAACTATGGCAACGAACCAGGATATCATCAAAATGCTCCAGACCTCCTATTGGATGGAGTTAGAAACTGTTATGAATTACTTGGCCAACTCCACAAATCTGGATGGCATCCGGTCTGAGGAAATCCGCGAAATCCTTTCCAACGAGGTGCAGGAAGAGATTGGTCACGCGCAGCAATTGGCCAACCGCATCAAGGAGCTGGATGGTATTGTAGAAGGCTCCGAAAAATTCAAGGCTGAGCAAAAAGCTGGCCAGCCCCCTCAGGATACCACAGACCTCAAAACGGTTGTTGAAGGCGTCATCCAATCTGAAAAAGATGCTATCGACCAGTACCGCAAGATTATTGAAGCCACTGAGCAAAATGGTGATTATGTGACGCAGGATATGTGCATTGCGCTCCAGGCCGATGAGGAGAAACATCTTCGCCTCTTCAGGGGCTTTTTGAAGGACCTCAAGATGTAATGAGATGTAATCATGTAACTTAGAGATGACGCCAAAACCACTTCCTTTAAGCGGAGTGGTTTTTTTATTGTCTCTGTCGTCTCATCCACTTTTCAACGTCCGGAAAGTGATCATTTGGCGCTTGTGGGTGGGTAAGTATATCCACATGATTATAATCCGCTCGATTGCCATTCGCCTTGCCAAGCAACCAAAAGGCATGATGCGGTTGGCCGGTTTCTCCCATCAAAAGTTGAACATCCTTTTTGTGACCAAGGCAATAATCATTGACACCTGTGAGATAAAGGGCTGGCGGAAGCGTTATTTTGCGAAGGGCAGCACCATAATCAAAGCTATCTTCAGGGTCGATCCATTGCTTGTTATAGATCCATTTTGTGGTTTGATGAAACACCTTGCGGGATTCATTATCAGCCCCGAATGCGAAACGATCGGCAGGCAGATACCCGTAGATACTGACGAGCGTGCGCCAGACAACGCTCCACAAGACATCGATCTGCACAAATCGCTGCCGATTGAACACGCTGATTCTGCGTTTCGTACCGAACATAACCATCGACCCAATATCCACAGTGGCGGGCCGGCGTGCCAAATGAGCCAAAAATAGCACCCCGCCCCATGAATGAGCAACAAAATGTATGGGCTGTTCTCCTTTTATCCCGTTGATTTTACTCAGAAAAGCCGGAATGTCTTCACGGATAGCATCCGTTTGACTGAAGGTGGCATGTTGATCGATTGGCGGTGTACTTTGGCCTTTTCCGCGCAAATCAGCGATAAATACATCGAATCCTTGCCGGGCAAGATAAGGGCCAAATCCCTTTCCTTTCTTGCTGTAAAAGATCCGGCCATTTTCAATGGATCCGTGAATCATGAATACAGGCGGCCCTTGCAGATCGCCTGCAATACGTTTTAAGTGCAAACGGGCCTGATCGCTGATCGGAATAAACAACGATTCGTGCTGAAAATCGTCAAGTTGTCCGGTCTCAGGCATGACTCAGGAATTGACCATGAATGGGTTGCTCTGGCGTTCTTGTGCAAGGGTTGTATCCGGGCCATGCCCTGTGTACACGTGAATATCATCGCCCAGGGGCAGCAGCTTTTCCTCGATGCTGTTAATAAGCGTATCGTAATCACCTCCGGGCAAATCGACTCGTCCTATGCTTCCCTGAAACAGCACATCAGCAGAAAGGATAAAACGATCCGCTTCGCTGTAAAGGGTGATATGACCCGGAGAATGGCCGGGTGTAAATAGAATATCAAAGCCGGTGTTGCCAAAAGTTAATGTTTCGCCTGCCTGTAAATAGCTTTTTGGTTGAGGAGAGGGATCAAATGATATGCCGAACACCCCGGCAAATTGAGGGGCAGAATCGAGCACCTGCTGCTCTTCCTGCGTGAATTCCGGCAATAAGCCATAAGTTTTGTAGATGAACTTGTTACCGAGAATATGATCAAGGTGACAATGGGTATTGATTAAACGGACAGGCGTAAGGCCCGTCTTATTGATGAAGGAGATTAACTCATCCCGCTCTTGCTGGGAATAACAACCGGGATCGATAATGATACATTCCATCGAATCATCATAAACAACATAAGTGTTTTCTTGAAAAGGATTGAATGGAAACTTGGCTACTTTTGCCATTAGACGTTACATTTGATAGAATTAGTGGAAAATTCTTAATTTGTCATCGCAAAGATAATATTCATCAAGCCGGTGCAAACGTTTAGCATTCCACAAACGTTTACCAATCACACCTAAACGCCAGCCAATCTGCCGATGAGACCGACTAACTTCCTGCTTGTAGTGATAGCATTGGCAAGCTTTTTTCTATTGCAGGTCCCATCTACCCCTGCTCAGGAAATTCAAACCGATTTCGGTAAAAACAGGGTCCAGTACAAAAATTTTAAATGGCAGTATTACGAGTCCGACAATTTTAACACCTACTTCTATACCGGGGGGCAAGAGATCGGGAAATTCGTCATTCAGTATGCTGAGAAGGTTGCGAAAAATATGGAGAGCAAGCTGGAATACAAGATCAATAAAAAGATCAATATTCTGGTTTACAATGACCTCACAGGTTACAATATGACAAACATCGGCATAGGCCTCGATATGGAAAATCCGGGTGGTGTGACCAAGATCATTGAAAACAAAATGTTTCTCTACTTCAACGGGAACCACAACCACCTGAAAAAACAAATTAAACGTGGTATAGCCGAGGTCTTCATCAACAACATGATGTTTGGTGGCAATATTCAGGAAGTGGTACAAAATGCCGTTCTGCTCAATCTGCCCGAGTGGTTCAAGCAAGGATTGGTAAACTACATGGCTGAGTCCTGGAATGCCGAACTGGATAACAGGATGCGCGATGCCATTCGTAACGATGTATTTGATGATTTCAACGAGCTCAACAACAAAGACACTCGTTTTGCCGGACACAGTGTTTGGCACTATATTGCTGTCAAATACGGCCCATCATCGGTGCCCAACCTGCTTTATCTGACTCGTATCAACCGGAGCCTTGAAAGCGGCTTTCTTTTTGTATTCGGCAAGCCGGTTGACCAGGTACTGGATGAATGGCACAATTTTTATGAGCGGAAATTCAATCAAGAGGCTCAAAGGCGAGAATGGCCCGCCAAAGAAAAAAATCTTGGGAAGAGAGAACGAAGGAACCGCCACTATTACAATCCCACCCTTCACCCGGATGGCAAACATGTGGCCTATGCTTCTGACATCAAGGGCAAGACCAAAGTCTTTATTTATAATAAAGAAACCGGTGAAACAAACAAAGTACTCAAGTACGGCTATAAAACCGTTGAACTAAAAACGGATTATTCCTATCCTTTGCTCGACTGGTCTCCGGATGGAGAAGAACTCGCTATCTTTTATGAAAGAAAGGATAACCACAAGTTGATGCGCTATAATATGGAGACGGGGGAGGAAAAGATCAGGGAAGAGTCGAAATTTCAACGCATACTCGCTATGGAGTACATGAATAATAAGAACAACATGGTTTTGTCGGCCATGACAAGAGGCCAATCCGATATTTTTACCTACTATGTGCCTACAACTCGCACTGAAAAAATTACCAACGATTTTTACGATGACCTCGACCCCTCTTACGTGGAGCTCAAGGGGAACCGAGGTATTCTGTTCCGCTCCAACAGAGATCATCCCAAACTCGAGGAGAAGAAACTGGACACCATTTTACCAACTGACAAAATGGATTTGTTCTTTTACGATCTCGATAATAAAAATAATAAAGCCAAGCGTGTAACAAACACGCCTCATATCAGCGAGAAACAGCCGATGGGCTATCAGGGGCGCTATTTCACATATCTCAGTGATGAGTCGGGCATCCGCAATCGTTATGCCGGTTATTTCCAACCGGTTTTTTCTCACTATGATACGGTGGTTCATTACTACAATAATAACCGCGAAACATGGGATTCAATCATTACAGACACCACCCTCACCCTTGACTCGATTCTGCGCGATACCTCCACCTACTTAGTGGACACTGTTGAATACGAGCCGGTTTACAAAGATTCAGCCATTACGTTTCCCATCACAAATTATGCCGGTAATATTGTGGAACATGATGTTAACCAGAAAGCTGGCAAATATGTGGAAACCGTTAAGCAGAATTGCTGCCCGGAGTTTTATGTCCATAATTTGCCTGACACTTTAGTACCATCCCGAAGTCCCGATCTTGTCAACACCGGCTATCAGAATTTCAGGGAGAAACAATGGCAAAAGGAAGACGAAACTACCAGCGAGGGCGAGTCATCCGGCCAACAGGCCAAGCAGGCTGAAAGCGATACCTCAGAATCTCATGGAAATGGCAGTGATCGCTTCTTCCAAAGCAATTTCCACTACGGACCTAACATTAGCGGTAAAAGAGAGGAGCAGAGCCAGGATTCAGAATACAAATACCTGAAACATCTATCGGAGGTCCTTCCCTACCAGGTCAAATTCTCAACGGAGTTTTTGGTAACCCAGGTAGACAACAACTCGATGATCCTTAGCCCCTATGAGAAATTCACCGGCAGGTCACCATCGAATTCTCGCCCCGAGTTAAGCGGCATGCTGCGCCTGGGTATAGCTGACCTCATGGAAGACTATAAAATCAAAGGGGGATTCCGCTTTCCATTTGGCTTGCGCGACCCTGAGTTCTTCATATCTTATGAAAACCTGAAAAGACGGATCGATCACAAATACACCTACTACAGAAAGGTGGATTCCCGTACTTATTCCAATAGCATACCTTTTTATAACGAGGATATCCCACAGGGAAATCAACCGGTAGAGGCGAAGGTAAAAACCAATATGTTCCAGTATTCAGCGACCTATCCATTTGATGTGATACGCAGTATAAGAGGGCACTTGAATTACCGTAACGACAATTTTGTCTTTCAATCCAAAAACAGGCAAAGTCTCAATCTTCCCGCGTACAATGAGAGTTGGTTGATTTCAAAGCTTGAGTACGTCCATGATAACACCATCGACATTCAAAAAAATATCAAAAGCGGCCTTCGGTACAAAGTTTATTGGGAATTCCACAAGCAGTTCCTGATGCAACGCGACACCCTTTTTCAGAAACGTCATATGGGCCAACCGGTTTGCCTCATCCGTTTCTTTTGGCACAAGAAAACTTGTTTACTATTTAGGTGGCGTTGATAAATGGTTCCGTCCGCAGTTTAACGATAATGTGCCGATTTCCGAGGAACAGGATTACGCTTTTCAAACCGTAGCTGCCAATCTGCGCGGCTTTCAACAGAATGCACGCAACGGGAGCAGTTATGCCCTTATTAACAGTGAGATTCGCATCCCCCTCTTCGACTATCTGATCCAATCACCTATACGATCCCAATTCATCAAAAACTTTCAAGTTGTTGGCTTTGGCGATATAGGGACAGCCTGGGTGGGCGTTAATCCCTATGACGAGAACAATCCGCTTAACACAAATGAGTTTGGCAGCGAACCTGTAGAGGTAGAAGTGAAATATTTCCGTAATCCCATTGTTGGTGGATATGGTGTTGGCGTAAGAACCCTGTTGCTTGGCTACTTTATCCGCCTGGATGTTTCCTGGGGCGTTGATAGTGGTGAAACCAAGCCGCCTCAGTGGTACTTCTCCTTAGGGCTGGATTTTTAGATTCCCTTTAGATAAAACACCGACACCCAGTAATCTAAAAAGTGGCATAGCCTAAGTGCACTCCATAGGTTAATTGAAAAGCTTGTCGAAAATGCCGGGCGAGTACTTTTCCACTTCAAAACCTGCTTCTCTTACTGTATCGATGATTTGAGTTTCAGTTAACTGGTCGGTTTTAATAGTTAGAATTTTCTTGTTATTACTTGTGTCTACGTCCCAGGATTCAATGCCCTCCAGTTCGTTTAAATAAGGCGCAACAGTCGCTTTGCAACCTCCGCAATTAATATTGGTTTTAAACTTATACGTTTTCATGCTAACTGTTTATCGCTGATTTTTTGGATGTAGTACTAATTCGAAACCTCGTTTGTAAAGATGAGAAGAAGTCGGGAATTCAATTCCCTAACTTCTTGCATCCCAAAAAAGTTCATTCTTCAGAACGTTTCCCTCACTTTACTGCATTTCAACATCTTGTCCCCAAAATAGGGATTGCGGATTTTTTGGGCATCACTTAACCAATAGGCGCCTTCATTGTCGAATGCCATCGGGCAATACTGCCTGTAGACCTTCCCATCTTCTGTACCGAACGCCTTGAGCAATTTGTACATGTTGTCGGATACCGATTCAAACGCCTTTCGTTGCTTTTTAATGTCACTACTTTTCTCAATGGTCGTCAGCGCCTGCTCAATCTCTTGATATTTCTTTTTGTAAAAGGATTGTTGCTTCCCTTCGAGAGACCCGAGCGCTTCGTTATCAAACGAGGCTAACAAATTCTTTGCTTCCTGGCTCGCCTTCTTTGCATCTGTTGCAACAAAGGCGTCTTTCAATGCAAAGTAATTCTCTTTAACCTTCCCCATCACCTGTTTCGTTGCCTCATTCACATTTTGGAATGATGGTACGGATGTGTTGCCTTGCTCACTTTTTGCCATGCCCGCTTCATCATGATCACCGTGATCATGCTCTTTCCCGGTTCCTTTCGCCTGATGATCGTGACCTTCATGTTGATGATCCTCTTGTTGGCTCTGGTCTCCTTTGGCCTGTTTGCCTCCGTTGCCGGAGCCTCCACCGCAACCGGTTCCCGTGAAGGTGATCAGGCTAGTAATGATGATGATTGTTGCAAATCCTGCCATTATGTTCATTTTGATTCGGTTTTTGGTTAGTGAATAAGATGGTAGCTGTTAGTGATCAGTTTTTAGTAAGGAGTCTGTTTATAAATCTTACATTTTATATCAAAGTATCGTATCCGTCACCTCCCCGCAAGTCAACATCTGATCGCCATAGTAAGGGTTACGTATCTGTTTCTCAGAGCTGATCCAATCTGCGCCTTGGTTGTCGTTGGCCATCGGGCAGTGCTGGCGGTAGAGCTTCACGTCACTGACGCCATACGCGTCAACCGCCTTTATCATGGCGTTGGAGAGC
>PXTV01000252.1:0-1087 GCA_003022985.1 Bacteroidetes bacterium SW_11_45_7
TAGGGAGAGTGCGGGCATGGGGGGATATTTGTGGATATTCATTGATATTGGTAGTTGAAGGTAGGAAAGTTTGGAATTTTGCTCGTCATTTCTTCCGATTACCATCGGAAGGAAGCCGGGTGGCGGAAGGTGGTTGGAACCGGCTTCCGAGAAATCTCTTGGCTGCGAAGATCTTGCTGTTGTGTGCTTCTAATCTGGGAGATTTCTCATCCCAATGTTTTCACCTTCACCGCCACCCATCGGAATTCGAAATGACGTGCCATTTTACCCCTCCCTGTCATTTCGAGAAAGCCGGGTGGCGGAAGGTGGTGAATGCGTTCCGATCACTTGTGGATCGGAATCCGAGAAATCTCCTTGCTGCAAAGGCCCCCCCGTATATGCCATTTATCCGGTATATTTCTCCAAAATCTTTTTTTACCATCTCCTTCCCTGCGATTTTGTCGAAATGACGGCTTTGTTTTAAAGTCTTTCTTTATTCAATCTCTTTAGCAAGATCATGCCACCCAGGATTTTTAGTGCTAATCAATTTCTCTTTCTTCTTTCTATTCCATTTCTTGATTTCCTTTTCTCGTGCAATGGCTTCTTCAATACGAGGGTAGAACTCATAATATATCAACTTATGAACATTATACTTCTTTGTAAAGCTGTTTGGGTATTCTCCTTTCTTATGCTCGTACAGCCGAATCGACAGATCATGAGTGACGCCCACATAAAGGACGGTATGATGATCGTTTGTCAAAATGTAAGCACAGCCGCCTTGTTCCATGATGGAAATATAAGAAAAACCTTTAAGAACACCTCGTCATTTCGACCTGGCGGTGGGGGCGGTTGTAACGCGGGAGAAATCTCCCAGCTGCTTTGCTCGTCATTTCTTCCGATTACCATCGGAAGAAAGCCGGGTGGTGGAAGGTGGTTGGAACCGGCTTCCAAGAAATCTCTTGGCTGCGAAGATCTTGCTGTTGTGTGCCTCTAATCTGGGAGATTTCTCTTCCGATTTTCAATCGGAACAATGTTTTCACCTTCACCGCCACCCATCGGAAGGAAGCCGGGTGGCGGAAGGTGGTGAATGCGTTCCGATCACTTGTGG
>PXTV01000252.1:1224-3316 GCA_003022985.1 Bacteroidetes bacterium SW_11_45_7
CTTCCGAGAAATCTCTTGGCTGCGAAGATCTTGCTGTTGTGTACCTCTAATCTGGGAGATTTCTTCAATTCCGATCATATTATCTGGAACGCCTCCACCCACACCACCAACCGTAGTTTTGTCGTCCGTTGAGATCGGGATGACGTGCTTTTTCAAAACAGACAGAAAGGATCAACACCATCTTTCATCCAACCAAAAAAAGCCACCCTCAATTTCTGAGAGTGGCTTTTGGAGTAGATAAAGAGGAGACGGAAACCGTCTCTGAGAGGACTTACTGATTATCCTTGTTCTTGTCCTCTTCGTTGACCTCTTCATATTCAACATCCTGTACATCGCCCTGCTCTTCACCGCTTTGTGCTTGCTCGCCTCCACCTTCAGCACCTGCGGCTTCTTCGCCACCGCCTTGCTGTTGCTGGGCGTTGTAGATGTCCTGAGAAGCGGCTTGCCAGGCTGAATTCAGCTCTTCCATGGCCTTATCGACCTTCTCCTCGTCTTCGTTCTCCTTCGCTTGCTTGAGCTCATTCAGCGCATTTTGGATCGGCTCCTTCTTATCCTCAGGGATTTTGTCACCGAACTCGTTCAACTGCTTCTCAGTCTGGAAGACCAGTGAATCGGCATTATTGAACTTCTCAACCCGCTCTTTCTGCTTCTTGTCTTCCTCAGCATGTTGCTCGGCTTCTTTCTTCATCTTGTCGATCTCTTCTTGCGACAAGCCTGTGGAAGCTTCGATGCGGATGCTTTGTTCTTTGCCGGTTCCCTTGTCTTTGGCACTGACGTTCAGGATACCGTTGGCATCAAGATCGAACGTGACCTCGATTTGCGGGGTACCACGCGGTGCCGGTGGAATGCCTTCTAAGTGGAACCTGCCAATTGTGCGGTTATTCTGCGCCATTGGCCGTTCACCTTGCAGCACGTGAATTTCAACCGATGTCTGGTTGTCGGCTGCTGTAGTGAATGTTTGTGTCTCGCGCTTCGGTATGCTCGAGTTGGCTGATATCAACGTGGTCATCACGCCACCCATGGTTTCGATACCGAGTGAAAGGGGCGTCACGTCAACAAGGACGATGTCTTCATCCACATCACCCGACATGATACCACCTTGAATGGCAGCGCCTATAGCAACAACCTCGTCAGGGTTCACGCCCTTCGAGGGCTTCTTGTTGAAGAACTCTTCCACTTTCTGTTGGATAATGGGAATACGTGTTGATCCACCAACCAAAATCACTTCGTTGATATCGGAGTTGCTCCAGCCTGCATCGCTGAGGGCTTTCTTGCAGGGCTCGAGCGTTTTTTCGACCAGGTCATCGATCAGTTGCTCAAACTTGGAGCGCGACAGCTTCTGGACCAAGTGCTTGGGCGTTCCTTCTACAGCAGTGATGTAGGGAAGGTTGATCTCTGTCTCGCTTGAACTGGACAATTCAACCTTGGCCTTTTCTGCAGCATCTTTCATGCGCTCCTGAACCTCAAACACGCCATCGCCCAATTCGAGTAATGAGATATCGAACGTGCCACCGCCAAGGTCGAAGACGGCAACCTTCAGATCCTGGTTTTTCTTGTCGAGGCCGTAAGCAAGTGAAGCAGAAGTCGGCTCGTTAAGAATCCGCTTAACCGTTAAACCGGCAATTTCACCAGCTTCTTTTGTGGCTTGACGTTGTGAGTCGTTAAAGTAAGCCGGTACAGTAATCACTGCCTCGCTTACCTCAGAGCCAATGTGATCTTCAGCTACTTTCTTGAGCTTTTGCAAGATGATAGCGGAAAGCTCTTGAGGTGTGTACTTGCGGCCGTGAATGTCAACCCTGACCGTATCGTTGTCACCTTTCACGATATTGTAAGAAACTTCGCTGATCTCGCTTTCAACTTCTTGATACCTGCGGCCCATGAAACGCTTAATGGACTGAATGGTATTTTCGTGGTTCGTGATGGCTTGTCGTTTGGCCGCATCACCAACTTTTCGTTCGCCATTTTCCAAAAAGCCAATGATGGAAGGTGTTGTACGCTTGCCCTCATCATTTTCGATAACTGTCGGCTCACTCCCCTCCATTACCGCTACGCAGGAGTTCGTTGTGCCTAAGTCGATTCCGATTATTTTACC